>DASPJN010000078.1:0-14637 GCA_035628595.1 Chryseosolibacter sp. | reverse complement strand
GGTTGCGCCCGATCTTGTTGCTAACGCATTCTCTGAAGATGGTGTGATCGAAGGACTCGAATGGAAATCGCCGGAAGGAAAACCGTACCTACTCCTGGTGCAGTGGCATCCGGAACGAATGACGGATCAACAAAGTGCCTTTTCTAAAAATGTAAAAGGCAGCTTCCTCGCAGCTGTTGGCGCCTGATATTTTTTACCATGATTATCATTTAAATATGAAGATAGTTAATCCGGCGACCGAAGAAGTAATTAAAGAAGCCGCAGAAGATTCGAGGGCAACTGTTGCGCAAAAGTTTAACACGTTGAAGTCCGCGCAGCGTGAGTGGCAAAATATACCTTTAAAAGAACGCAGCGCAATCCTGCAACGCTTCTCGGATCTGCTTAAGGAAAACATAGAACCTCTCGCTGCTGTGTTGACATCAGAAGTTGGAAAACCACTTCAGCAATCTCGAAATGAAATTAACGGCGCGTGTACACGCATTGCATGGATGCTGGGCCACGGCCCGAAATATCTGACGGACGAGGTGATGAGCGAGGATGATAAGTTAACAGAAAAGATTGTCTATGAACCATTAGGTGTTGTTTGCAACATCTCCGCGTGGAATTATCCGTACCTGGTTGGCGTGAATGTATACGTTCCGGCGTTGCTCGCGGGAAACGCTGTCATGTACAAGCCGTCCGAGTTTGCAACACTGACAGGACTTGAGGTTGAAAAGTTATTAACGAAAGCCGGCGTTCCGGAAGACGTTTTTCAGGTGGCTATCGGCGCGCGTGAAACAGGAGAAGCACTACTTGAGTTGCCCTTTGATGGATATTTCTTTACCGGTTCTTACAAAACTGGCAACTACATTTATCAGCGTGTGGCTGCCAAGATGGTGCCGTGTCAGTGTGAACTCGGCGGAAAGGATCCGTTATACATCGCCGATGATATTGGGGATATCAAATCTGTTGCAGCAGGAACCGCTGACGGCGCTTTTTACAACAACGGACAAAGTTGCTGCGCGGTAGAACGCATTTATGTTCACGAAAGGATTTACGAAAAATATGTGGACGAGTTTGTTGCTGAGGTGCGATCATGGAAGAGCGGTCAGCCAACCGAGGCAGGCGTTTACATCGGGCCGCTCACAAGAAAAGATCAGCTAATTGTTCTTGAAGAACAGGTGAGTGATGCAGTGAAGAAAGGGGCCAAGCTTGTCGCTGGCGGAAAGCGGGTTAACGGGCGCGGATATTATTTCGAGCCAACCGTTCTCGTCGATGTGACGCACGACATGCAGGTGATGCGCGATGAATCTTTCGGGCCGATTATCGGAATCATGAAGGTGAAAGATGATCGCGATGCGATTGAGAAAATGCAGGACACCGCATACGGCCTCACCGCAGGTGTATACAGTAGTAGCCAGCAACGCGCCGAGAAAGTTATTGCTGAGATCAATACAGGTACAGGTTATTGGAATTGTTGTGACCGCGTCAGCGCGGCCCTTCCATGGAGCGGACGTAATCAATCAGGAATAGGTGCGACATTGTCCCATCAGGGTATCAGGGCGTTTACGAAACCGAAGGCTTATCATTTAAGGAGGTAACAATTCGTCATTATTTCCTTGCAGCTTGCTACTAAACTGAAGCAATGAATCAGACAATTTCGTTGACGACTTTTAAGAAAGCGTCATTTTGGAAACGCCTTATCGCGGCTGTCATCGACAACCCGATTATTGGCACTACGTCAATATTGATCTCTACCGGTTTTGGGATGACGGAAGTTGTAGAAAGCGTCTTCGCGTTCACGTTGTTCTATTGCTACGGCACAAGCCTCGAACACTTCTACCAGGTGACCTTGGGAAAACTGATTATGAAACTAAAGGTGGTAGGAATCGATGGACAACGTCCTTCAATGTTTAATTCATTCTATAGAAATTTCGGAAAAATCGTTTCGATGATCCCATTCTTTTATGGCTTTCTCAGAATTCTGGCTCCGCACCATCGACAAGCGATCCATGATGAACTGGGAAGGTGCGTGGTTATAGATGTTACTGGGCAAATACCGCCTGATGGCGTATAGTTTTTGTGGTACAACATCACAGCTTGACGATGTTAGCATTCAAGGTCTGCAGGCGATCAATTGCTGCGGCCCGCCTGTCTTTGATTCCTATTGCCGTACGTGTAAACGCCGCAACATTTTAACGCATTTGTCGTTAGCATCGAAGTTCAAAATGTCCCGTAATGAAATCCGTGCTTGTTACTTTGTGCCTTAGCTACTCCTTTTTAACTATCCAGGCGCAAAGTGATTCAACCAAAAAGTACACAACAGTCCGCATTGCAGGCGATGCGCCAACCATTGACGGAAGCATAGACGACGCAGCCTGGTCACAAGTTGAATGGGCTGGCGGCGACTTCAGGCAAAACAATCCAGATGCAGGAAAGCCCGCAACGGTCCAGACGAAATTCAAGATCCTGTATGACGAAAAGAATTTGTACGTAGCATTCAAAAACTATGATCCCGAACCCAACAAGATCGTGAGCCGTATGTCACGAAGAGACGGCTTCGAGGGCGACATGGTCGAGATTAATATCGATAGCTACTATGATAAACGGACAGCATTCTCCTTTACCTGTTCAGTCTCCGGCGTGAAAGGCGAAGAATATGTCTCAAACAACGGCGATAGCTGGGATGCAAGCTGGGATCCGATCTGGTATATGAAGACAAGCATTGACGCGGAGGGGTGGAATGCAGAAGCAAGAATTCCATTGAGTCAACTTCGCTTTGCTGATAAGCCGGATCTGGTGTGGGGCATACAAGTAACACGTATTTTTTTCAGGAACCAGGAACGTTCATGCTGGCAATACATCCCGCCCGACGCTGCAGGATGGGTGCATTTGTTTGGCGAGCTTCACGGCATCAAAGGCGTCAAACCCCAGAAGCAGCTTGAGATTCAACCGTACGTTGTTGCAAAAACGGAGAGCTTCGAACGGGAGGAGGGTAATCCTTATGTAACAGGTTCTTCATCGGCAGTTGATTATGGTATCGACGCGAAAATTGGTATTACTAGTGACATCACGCTAGACGTTACCGTGAATCCGGACTTCGGACAGGTTGAGGCGGATCCTTCGCAGGTTAATTTGTCAGCCTTTGAGTTGTTCTTCCAGGAGCGAAGACCATTCTTCATCGAGGGAAATAATATCCTGAACTTTCCGATCTCGAATATGAGCGAGAACAATTTGTTCTATTCGAGACGAATCGGTAGGAGTCCGCAGGTATCGGTTGATCCTGATGAAAACGGTGACGACGATGTTAACGAATATGTGAAGCCTAATAACAGCACGACAATTTTGGGCGCAGCCAAGATCACCGGGAAAAATAAAAACGGGTTTTCGTGGGGAGTACTCGAGACAGTAACAGAGCGTGAGCGAACCGAAATTGATAGTCTTGGTTATAAACGCGATCTCACCACTGAACCGATGACGAACTATTTTGTCGCGCGCGCGCAACAGGATATTGATAAAGGCAACACCGTTGTCGGGGGAATGGCGACCGCAACCAACAGAAAGCTCGATGAATCAAGACTTCGGCATCTCCACTCAGGCGCTTATTCAGCCGGACTCGATGTCCTTCATCATTGGAAAGAACGCACGTACTACGTAAGCGGACGTGGCATTGTGAGTCACGTGAAGGGCAGCACAGATGCAATTACGCAAACGCAGCTTTCTTCACGCAGGTTTTTTCAACGTAGCGACAATCACCATAAGGATATTGATTACAACAGAACATCACTTACCGGTACAGGTGGACAGTTTATGATCGGCAAGAAAAGTGGGGATATCGTTGGCGATATCGGAATCTTGTGGCAGTCGCCGGAGCTGGAGTTGAATGACATTGGCTTTCTCGCGCAGACAGACAATATCATGCAATGGTCGTGGATACAATATCGGATTCTCAAACCGCGTGGTATTGCGCGGTCGGAGCGGTACAATCTCAATCAATGGCAGGAATATGATTTTGGTATGCGGAACCTGAGTGAGGGTTATAATTTTAACGCGCACTTCGAACTGAAAAATTTTTGGAGGACAGGTGGCGGCATTGGGCTAGATGCGCGCGAAGCGTCAAACGCAGACCTGCGCGGCGGCCCTGCTATCAGATACCCGGGAAGTTATTTTTATTGGGCGTATGTCGGTACAGACGCGCGCAAGAAATTATATATGATGATAAACAATGAAATGTCGTTCGGCTGGAGCAACTATACAACGAACGCATTCTATAGCATTGACCTGGTTTACAAGCCGATCAATGCGCTTAATCTTTCTATATCGCCGAGCCTGAGCAAGAATAGAACAGCCTTGCAATATGTATCGACAACAGTTCATGGAGAAAATGACCGGTATGTGCTGGGGGAAATTGATCAGACAACAATGCGTGTTGTTATCCGTGCAACGTATATGATCACACCAAACCTTTCGGTTCAATATTACGGCCAACCCTTTGGCACAGCGGGACAATACAATAACTATAAATATGTAACAGCATCGCGCGCACCTTCATACGATGGCCGTTTTACAATGCTGAATTCACAATCACTATTAGCGAACGGGTCTATCATCGATGTAGATGAAGATCTCGACGGTAATGCCGACTACTCATTTGATAAGCCTGATTTCAATTTCGGTCAGTTCAGATCCAATTTTGTTGTGCGGTGGGAGTACATCCCCGGTTCGACGGTATTCCTGGTCTGGACGCAAGAACGAAACGGAGCTTTTTATGACGAAGAAGATAATGAGCACAGCCGCTATTCGCTCCACTTTCCTGACAAGGGCCATAATATCTTCCTGTTCAAATTTACCTACCGTTTCGTGTTGTAATGTCAGCCTGGTTCTTCCTGATTGTATTTGTATGTACCCGCGTAAGTACATTCGCCTACAAGACAACCATCATCCCTGATTACGATGGAATCAGCTGCTATCTTGAAGGATACCTCGCACGAATCCATCCGAAAGCGAAATGAGTCACCGGACTGTCTCGCTGTGCCTATGAGGTTACTGCTGCAGAGCCCGTCTTCAGCGGCCAGGGCTATGTCAAAATTGAACGCACTGCTCCTGACGTTACTGATCGTAACGTTGCCATAATGATTGTGCGAAATGTAAACACCTTCGCGCATCGGCTTGCCTCCGCGACGTGTTGATGCTGTCGGTGATTTTCCGCAGTTGAACAGCATCAGTGCCACAATGTACATGATCAGCGTTCTTCCCATCAAAAACTAAGTTTAATCAAAATTATACCGTTCGTGGTAGGCCGGTTCGGCACACTTATTTTACTGCTGTTGTCAAAGAAGGATGAATATGTGTGGCATTTCTTTCCGTTTGTTTGTTTTACCCTTAATTACATTATTGACTTTCTCCTGCGACCGGCCGTTTTCTTACAGTCCGTTTGAAGCAAATGTTCCGGAAGAGTGGCGAAACACCACCCAAAAAAACCTTGAACGTCTGCATGCTTCCGACACCAGCAGTAACCCTGATTTTAAAGTGGCACTCATCTCTGATAACCATTATCATTATAATGATCTGGCAGATGCGGTTGCACATATTAATGGTCGCGATGATATTTCATTTGTCATGTTGCCCGGGGATATCACGGAAAACGGTTTGCAAACCGAGTATGAGCTTTTATATAAAGTGATGCGGAAGTGCAGGGTGCCGTATCTCACAGTTATCGGAAATCACGATTACCTTTCAAATGGAGGATCGATCTACTCACAGATATTCGGTCCGTTCAATTACACTTTCACTTTCAATGACGTAAAGTTTATTGCGTTCGATAACGTGATATGGGAAGATCCCAAAGAAGCTGATTACACGTGGCTCGAATCTGCATTAAGCAATACAAGCGAGGAAACCGGCAGGTCGGATTACAATCACAAAATTGTGATCTCTCATATTCCACCAATGGACCGACAGCTGATTGCTAAAAGAGATTATTTTGATTCGTTGATGGCAGCACACGGAGTTAAGTTTTCAATTCACGGCCACAAGCACGAATACTGGAGTTCACCCTTCTTAAATAATGGGATAACGTACACAACCGTCGGTTCTCCGTCAAAACGGAGTTATGCCGTACTTACTGTTACGTCCGATTCATTACACATGTCAAAAGTAGATTTTTGAAATGAAGGGGCTGCTTCTTTTAATATTACTCACGATCGCAACATCCGGTTTCGGTATCAACGCTTCCGACTCAAGTGGCGTACCCAAGTTTGTCGAAAGTCAGCTCAAGCTCCGGCCACAGCTATTTGTACCGATTCAGTTTGCCGGGAACATCGGATGGTTTTCAACAGGTATTGGCTATTCGGCAAAACGTGATTTGTATCAACTGTCATTCGTTTACGGTTATGTGCCAGAGCAGGTAGCAGGTATTGACATTCATACAGTGACCGCGCGAAACATTTTCCATTTGTATAGACTCCCACTTAACGAACAAAGCGTGCTGATCCCTTACGCTGCTGCGGGCGTAAGCCTTGAAGTAGGAGGAAGATCTTTCTTTACGTTGCCTGATAACATGTCCCCAGGATATTATGGATTTCCAAAATCACTCCATTTGATTCCGGCGATCGGTTGTAAACTTCGTAGGGCCACGCCACGCAGGTCGAATCTAAAAGGAGTGGAGCTCTTTGCAGAAGTTACTACAGTCGATGTGTATATCTGGTACAAAACAATTTCACGCGAGGTACGAATGCCGGACATTCTGAGTGCTTCTGCGGGGATTCATTTCTTTCCGGGAAGGTAGTTCAACTACGTGGAGTTCTGGTCGTTCGTTCATGTTTCATTAAATATCGCTAGCATGATCATGGTTATAAAAAGCAAAAGGATCAAGCCGGTCCAATAGTTTTTGTCGTATTTCTTGTCGTAATCATAGTAGTTTGACATTCGGTCATTAAACTTTCCTTTAAACCCTGACAAGCTCCAATAGAAAAACGCCCCAGTTGATACTATAACTAATGTTGTCAAATCGAGCCTCATATCTTAGCAATCAATTCGTCGTCGCATTTCCAATGCATCCCTTTGAAGGTTTTGCGCATTTTACTACATTATTCATTGCGGATTGAATGGATGGGATTTACCAGCGCAGCTTTTACTGCGCGGAATCCGGTCGTGATAACCACGATCAATCCGGCAAGCAATGTTGCTACAACGAAGGGCTCGATTCCAATGGTGGTACTGTAAATAAAAGTCTGTATCCATTCATTTAGGAAATACCAGGCGACTGGCCAGGCAATAACACTCGCGAATGCAAGCAACACAACGAACTCCCTGATCAACAAAAACGAAACATTGCCAATGGAAGCTCCGAGAACTTTCCTGATACCGATCTCCTTCGATTTTCGCTCCGCCGTGAATGAAATCAGCCCGAATGTTCCAAGACAAGCAATGATAATGGCAAGTAACGTGAACATCGTAAATACCTGCGTAAATTTCGCTTCGGCTACGTATTGTCGTTCAACGTCCTGATGAAGAAATGAGTAAGAAAATTCTCTGTTAGTCACAAACCTGGAATAGGTGTCTTTCACATGCGCCAATGTGGCCGGGATATTTTGTTCATCTATCTTCAGATAGGCAAAATTGAAAGACCGGGTTGAAAACATGAAGATTGTCGGCGGTATTTTGCGATGGAGTGACTCAAAGTGAAAGTCCCTCACTACGCCAACAACATAATACCGGTTGTTACCGAATTGCATCCATTTTCCAACGGCATCTTTCCAGCCAAGCTGTGCCACAGCAGATTCGTTCAGTATAATTGACGAGATCGTGTCGACAGGGTGTTCGCGCGAAAAATTTCGACCGTCGACGATTTGCGCTTCCACCGTCGGGATAAAATCGTAATCGATGCGGATAATCTTCATGGATTTGTTTACCTCCTGGTCTGCATCAACGTCTTCCGCAGTATAACCGGTACTATTACCGATCCATCCTGGCATTCGCATGTTGGAAAAACCTACCTTTTGAATTGATTTATTAGTAAGCAGCTCATTAGTGAAGCTTCCAATTTTTTCGCGATCAATAGTTTGTAACGGGACCGACACAACCATGTCTTCATTAATGCCAAGAGATTTATTTTTCATAAAATCCCACTGCTTGAAAACCACAGTCGAGCCGATGATCAGCCCGATGGAGATCACAAATTGCAACAACACCAGACCCTTTCTGAAAACCAAACCTGTTCTTCCACTTCCGTTTCCTTTCATGCTATTCAGCGGTCTGAATGAAGAAAGCATCACCGCCGGATAAAATCCCGAGGTCAACGCAATCACCACGAGAGATACCAACAACCCGAGCATAATCGTCGGATTGAATATGATATTCCGTGATATTTCTTTGCCGGCAAATTGGTTGAAGTCAGGCAAAACAAGGAAGGTGATCACTATAGCAATTAGTACGGCCATGGTTGTCATCACAAAAGATTCTGTCAGGAACTGCCCGAGCAGATCAGGTCTTTTTGCTCCAAGCACTTTGCGCATGCCTACTTCTTTCGAACGTCGAAGCGATCTCGCTGTTGTAAGATTCATATAGTTCACGCAGGCGATGATGAGAATAAAGATGGCGATCACAGAAAACGTGTAGATGCGAGTCAGGCTCCCGTTAGGCTCAATCTCGCGTCCGATGTTTGATTCGAGGTGGATTGATAACATCGGTTGCATGAAAAGCTTGAAGGTAGTTGACTTCCAGAAATCAAGATTAGTGTTAATGAAATCCGGGAACGTAGCTTCCATTTTTGCAGGATCGGTACCAGGTGCAAGCTTCACGTAGAGGTACTGCGAATCCCAGCCAACGTTTGTAAACAATCCTTCGCCAGTGACTTGCCTTAGGGTTGCATTCGAGATAAGGAAATCAAAATGAAAGTGAGAATTGGCCGGCATGTCCTTCATTACGCCACTTACCTCCAGCGTAAGCGGATAATCGCTCAGAATAAAAACTTTACCGATTGGGCTGGATGTGTCGAAGTACCTGGCTGCAGTGCTTTCGGATATCACCACTTTATTTGGACCTTTCAAAGCTTTCGCAGGGTTCCCCTTCACCAATGGGAAGTTAAAAACTTTGAGGAAGTTATCCTCAACCCACGCAATTCGTTCTTCGACGATTTTCTTATCACCATATTCGAACAGTGTATTGTTGTCCGGCATTATCCTGACCATCTCTTCGATCTCTGCATAATTGTTTTTGATCAGTTCGCCTGTTCTCCATGCGTTCGATCCATACGGCTCCCATTGTCCTTGTCGCATGTAAGCGCCGGCGATCCGGTAAATACGCTCGCCGTCATGATGAAATCTGTCGTAGCTCAATTCGTCGTTAATGAACAGATAGATCAACAAACAACATGCAAAGCCCACAGCGAGACCTGAAATGTTGATCAGGCTGTACATCTTTTCCCTGTTGAAGATCCTGAATGTGATCTTAAAATAGTTTTTATACATACCGAATTTGGTTTTGTTTTGAAAGCCGTGCACAGGACGGATAATACCAGGACGGAAAAGGAGTAAAACATCGGCGATGAACTTCAGATCCGCTTTTCGCTTCGTCATTGCCTTTCGTCGTCGTTCATAGATCTCGATCAGATCTCCTTCGATGTGATCTGCAATCCTCGGGTTGCAATACCATCGGAAAAAATTCAGGAAAGCTCTTGGGGGCAGACTTCTCATGTTTATCAGACCCCTTGAAGTTCCAGTACAATCCTCGGAATCGCTTGCCACATTTTGTCACGAGAGTCCTTTGCATATGCTATTGCCTTCTTGCCAAGCGCAGTGATTTCATAGTACTTTCTGGGTCTTCCGGCACGTTCTTCAGCAGCTTCCCCATTCGACGAGCGGATATAACCTTTGTCTTCAAGCCTGATGAGCGCCGTGTGCATCGCACCCATACTTACTTCGCGGCCGAGTCTTGTTTCAATCTCATCCTTAATCGATACGCCGTATGCTTTTTTATGCAGGATGGCAGTAGCTAATAATACGATCTCCTCGAATTCACCCAGGTAATACTTCTTCATATCTGTTGATTATTATCTAAATGTAGGAATAATAATGATGCCAGATTCGAAATGCTTGACTATTGATTCAATTGCGATTTAAGATCATTGGACGTCGTTCGAATCCGAACATTCCGGCTTCAAAACAGGACGGTCGTAAGGATTGACTATCCATGAAACGACGGACTGCCGGGTCACGAGCGTTGCGAACATCGGTGTCATGTGAAACGAATGAGATGATGCAAACGCCTTATTTCATTAAAGGAACCGAATGTTCCGATCGATGACACTTTCACCGTACCTAAAACGTGGTATTTTTCAGTGATTACAATCGGATCATACTTTTTATTACACCGGTTGTGTCGGAAATAAGGTTGAAATATCTAATATTTGAGACATAATTAACCAACCCCACAAGCTGATGAGAACAAAACCCCTCTTCTTCTTGATGCTTTTTGTCGTGCTGCTTTCCTGTGAAGAAAGCCTTGAAGTGAACGGCCCGCAAACCGTCGACGCTGACAAAACTGTATCCGTTATCCTGTCCAACGTACCATCTGGTTTTTCCGGGTCGCCTGTTTACCTCTTCACGTTAAACAATAAAGGGCAGGTACACGATATGCAACAATCGTCCGCTACGGAGGGCGCGATCGTGAACATCGTTCCGCTGGCAGGCAACGCATCTTATGATATTGTAGCACTTATTCCGACAGAAGAGGAATGGTCGAGTAAGACTCCGTTTAAAACAGGTTACTACAGCCGCGTAACAGGTGTAAATGTGAAGGAAGGTGTGTTCGTGACAACAAGCTGGGAAATGGCTTCAGAACTTGCAGCTGTTACCACTACAGGGATTGCCGGAAGTATTGAGGCACAATTACTCATCAACGGTTCGGCAACGCCGGCTGATACTGAGTTTAGCCAGGGCGAGATTGTAACCCTTAATGCCAGTGTAACGGATAACATTAATTCCCCAACAGCCAACGTCACGTACTCATTAGATAATACGCAGTTAGAATCCTACACAGTTTCACCATACAGCTACCAACTTAACACTCTTGAGTTATCGGAGGGCTATCACACCATTTATCTGATGGCTGCAAATGAACAGGGACACGAGTCACAGGATTCACTCAGGATCTATATAACCGAAGAGTCTGCATCCGGTCCGTCCGTTTCGATTGCCAACTTGTCTAATGGACAGGAAATTGAACGTCAAACAGTTCTTGTCGTCGAAGCTTACGCGTCTGACCCCGATGATGGCGTTGAACGAGTTGAGTTCAGGTTAAACAATGGCCTTGTTGCTACTGACTTTGAAGCTCCTTATGAATTTGTGTGGGATACTTACAATGACGAAGTAGGAACGGTCACGCTTGAGGTTACGGCGTTCGATAACGCAGGGGAGGAACGAACAGATGTGATTAACGTAGAGCTTTACGCTCCTGACAATTACGCTCCTAGAGCGATCTTTACGGCTCCTAACAATGGGGCTTCGTTCGCATTGAATAGTCTTATATCGCTTTCCGCCAATGCGACAGATGTCGAGGATGATCCGATTGCCTTTGTGAGATTTTATTATCGCCACACGGAGGCGGCATTCGATACATATATTGGTCAGGCTGCAACAAGTCCGTATTCAGTCGATTTTGACACGAGTGGATTACCCGCTGGGACATACTATGTGTTTGCCAGAGCGTACGATGAAAACGGATATTCAAGCTACGACAGCATCACTATCACCATCGAGTAATTACTTCTAAAAGACATCTATTATGAAATCTTATAAAATATTTTTCATTACGCTGCTGGTTGTGTCAAGCATCAGTACTGCCAGCGTTGGGCAGCTCCTCCAGCGCGATAATGTTCAGTCGCGGATCGCGGTTGGCACAAGGCCTGAGCAGGGTGATTTTGGTTTTATGGTCGGCGCAAGCTTTGAAGAGATCAGCGAGATTGTCGACGATGACATCAGCCTTCGCGGCTTTCCGCTCATGAGTTTTAAGTACTACTTCACAGATAATATTGAGCTCAGGCTCAATACGCAAATGTATGCAAAGAGTAAAGTTATTCAGGGCTCAATCGCTAATCAGATAGGGCAGGAGGACAACGTGGATAAAGAGTCATTTGTACGGTTCATGCCAAGCGCGCACTACCACTTTGCAAGCTCCAACCTCCTCGACACGTATGCGGGTGTGGGGTTGATCATCGGGTCGGAAAAGAATGAGATAATCACATCTGAAAAGACAAGTTTGACCGGAGATTATTTAGCAACACACATGTCTAAAAAGACATTCGTCACAGGATTTAACATCAACTTCGGATTGCAGGCCTTTGTTGCTGACTTGCCGATTTCATTTGCTTTGGAAGCATCGATCCGCGGACTAAAGCACTCAAATCTCCAGTATGAAAATAGTTTAAGTTCTTCTGTTGGCGGAATTGTCACTAACCAGACATACTCCAGCATAGATGAAGATGCAGTCATACGGTATGAGTCGTTAAAATATAAAAGCTTTGATCTCGGCGCGGACGTCAGGTTTATTCTCAGCTACTACTTCAGAAGATAAACAGTAAGCCAATGAAATACATTTTATTGATTCTCGCTGTTGCATGCTTATATGGTTGTAGCAATTACTACACCGCAACCGAACGAAGAACGGTGTCACTCACCCCTGACGAAGTACGCCTGAACATCAATCTCAGTGATTTTGAGTACATGGGAAAAACCGAGATCTCGGTACGTTCTAGAAAATACCTGGGACTTTTTGAGCGGATCGACTCAATTAACAATCGCCCGTACAACTATCGCGACATCCGGCTGGTGCAGTTAAGCGGGCCAAGAGATCTGCGCCTGCCTGCGAATATGCAGTTGGCTGCCTATAAGGTTTTGGATGAATTTCCCGATGCAACATACTATATCGTTTCAAGCTCTTACGCGAAAGTTCACCGGTTGTTTCTTGGCAAATGGTCACTTCATACAATGGAGATACAGGCTTATAAATACAAGGTTGAGAATCGTTAACTTTGTTTTAACTGCCATTGAATGCTGATATGAGGTTTTTGTTTAGTGAATTGTTTTCGAAAATCCGGACCGCAACGCTGTTCCTGGCAATTGCTGTTTGCGGATCCTGTGATTCGGAGGTAAATGAATCGCCGATCGTTGTGTTTTTGACGCCTGATGAATCTCAGATTGATGGAAACTCCGAAGATCATGTGTTTATCACAATCAATTCCAGTAGCAGGTTTGGATCCCAGATCATACTTCAGGTCGAGTCTGTCGATGCACTTTATGGCGTCACGCCTGTTTTTGATTCAGTATTTAATGCAACGAAAATCAATTACATCCTCGATTACATAGTACCCGTTTATCCCGATTCGACAGAATCCCTTTTAGTATTTAAGCTTAGAAATGATACCGGCAACGAGATTCAGGCGGCTAAACGTTTGTTGATCAACCGCGGATCAACATCTGTTAAAGAAACATCGGGGCATGTCTTGTATTCTACTTGCTCGTCAAGCCCGTCTGCTTTCTCGGTTGAAGAAGTCACGCCTGTTTTTCTGGCGGACTCACTTACGCAGTCACTCGATATATATGATGCTTCCGAAGAAAATGACGAGGCTGAATGTCAGTTTTCTCGCACATGGATGAGTCGCACCGACATGTTGTTTGTCAAATTTAGCGGGTTCAATTATGCCGACGCCAATGCTGTTACAATCAGTAACGCTTACAAAAGTGGCGTGAGGTTATCGCGAGCAAGCAATCTGCAAGACAGCGATATTGTTATTGTAGGCCGTGGTGATAAAGCCGTGGCTGCGATTCAGCTCATCGCAGTTAGCGATCTCGAAGGCGAAGCGAACGACAAGTATGTATTCAGCATTAAGAAGCTGCTTGAATAGAATACCTTTTACTTGAGTTTAAAAACACGGACTGCACGCACGTATTGCTCACTTGTCTTGTCAAAGTCATAAGTTCCTCCGCTGCCGAAGCTTTTTCCCCAGGCATGGCTATATCCGCTTTCAGAACTGCTCCAATATACCCCGGAAGCGAAGTCGCCTGTTTTTGATTTGACAAGGTTCGTGTAAATCAATTCCAGGGCGTTCTTGGTAGGCAGGTTCCAATCATCATATTTTTCATGGCTAAACGACTCGCATAATTCTTTGGCTTCATCCCAGGTTACTTTTGCGCCGCGTGCGAGGTCGAAAGGGGAGACCAGTATACCTTGATTCTCTTTTTCATTAATGTCAACGATAATACCTCCCTGATATGTAAGTCCGTATAGATAGCGCAATGGTACATTAGAGTTTAGCACATCCATCACTGTATAGCCAGTGTTAAGTAATTCAGCGATCACATTTTTTGTCTCAAACTCGGTAGCCCCTGTACCTCGTGATAGGTTTATTTTTTTTGCAGCGCTGACAGGTTGTACTATGCTTTGAGATTCGGCTGATGCCACGTTTTCATCCTCCTTCGAAAAATAAAACCTGCCGGTGAGTTGCGACCATTCCTGAGGACTTTGCTGATTGTTGCTCGTGTTGCGGACTTCAACCCTCGTTTGAATAAAAACATCTTCAATTCGCTGGGGGATCTTCATCTGCTTTGCCAGGTATGAAGTATACAAGCCATTTTGTTCAGTGCCATCGGAGGCAGTGGC
>DASPJN010000077.1:0-19599 GCA_035628595.1 Chryseosolibacter sp. | reverse complement strand
GCGTCAAGGGGATTATGTCAGCGCAACAAAACGACTCTAATGATGCGTGTCGTTCCGGTGTCGCTAAACGAGATTACGACACAGACAAGTAAATAATTTTCAATAGGTTATAAGAAAAATGAGGATTCCCCTACGGACTACAATACAGCAAGTAAAATAGGGTTGCATACAAGCTAAACGCGGTTGCAGCCCTTTTTTTATGCGTTGTTTGTTGCATGCAGTTGCAAGGAGTTTGTATGTACTTGCAATAGTGTGTGCGCTTGGTGTCGCTAAGTGAATCCTTCCTTAATTCACATAAGCAAATGGCGACAGTAAAGTTTTATCTCAACCATCCCCACGAAAAAGGAACCGACACTTTGCGGAAAGAGGAAGTTTCGATTGATCTTTTTTTCACCCTTAGCCGGACATCCAGGATCCGGATTTCCACAGGTCTACGCATCCAGCCGAAATATTGGAACTTCGACACACAGGAGAGCCGCGGTACTTATCCCGGGCACCAGAAACTGAATATCCGACTCGGGCAGATGAAGCGGGATATTATAGAGTTGTGGATGTCGAGCCCTACTATATCGCTCAATCAACTTAAAGCGCAGATCATCCCTATTGTTCGCGGCAAATCATCCACAGAAGAAAAGCCAGAAAAAAAAAGAATATGGCAAGCGTGGGATGAATTTGACAAAAGCAACCAGTCAAAGAAGAAAGAGAAAACCGTCAAGAAATACAATGCGCTGCTTTCCCATTTGATCGGATTTGAGCTATACAATAGCCAACACCAAAACCCGATTATCTTCGATATCGATAAACTGGACAACAAGTTTGTCGAGCGCTTCAAGGAATATCTCTACAATCTAAAAGTCGAGTATTTCAGGAAGGACGGTAAAATACAGTATCACAAAGACGGCCGCCCAAAGCTGGTATTCCCAAACAGCCAATACGCATTCTATCGCCTCACCAAAATAGATGATATCTGGACGGCTGTATATGATCGGCATTTCGACATAAAAACAGATACGCCGGTACCGTTGATGGATGAAACCGTCAACAAGTACATCGCGAATATTAAAACCTTCCTGACTGAATCAAAAGGTCGCGGGTATGCAGTTGATCCAGTGTATGAGAAATGGGAGGTCACCAAACGCCGGTATCCGGTCATATCATTAACCGAAACAGAATTAATAAATCTTGAAACGCTCGATCTGAGCAAAGTTGACTTTGAGTTTAAGAAACACGCCCGCACCGATCAACGATTAAAAGCAGTCACACAAGGCCGCGACTATTTAACACAGGAATGCAGAACCGGGGCTCGGATATCGGACATTAAGAAGTTCAGTCCGATCAATGTCAAGGATATGGTGTGGCGGTTCCTGCCAACCAAGGGCGATCGTGAAAACAGCGTATTGGCCGAACTGCCTTTCAAGGGATTTTCCTTACCGGCATGGTTGACATTTCAGAAGTACAATTTCAAAATGCCGCGGGTAAGCGAACAAAAGATTAATGAGAACATGCGCCTCGCCTGCAAGTACGCCGGAATTACTGAGGCTATGTATATAGAGCGATGGGCGGCAAATAAGAAGATCCGCATCTACGGCGAAAAATGGGAGTTTATCAGCAGCCACACAGGAAGAAAGACATTCGTAACGATACTAGGCAACAAATACAAGGTGCCGATCAAGGTATTAATGAAGATGACCGGCATTCAGGATATCAAAACCATTCAGCACTACCTCGGAGAATCAGAAGTTGAAGTATCTGAATATTACTTAGAACAAGCGGCGGTTAATACGCCGTCATTAATGAAGAAAGCAAACTAAAAATTTACATATATGCTAGGTAAGAAACTTAAAGACAAGATCACCGGATTTGAAGGCATTGCAACATCAATGCATATTTATTTGACCGGATGTAGTCAGTACGCACTACAACAATCTATTGATAAAGACGGCAAGGTTCCTGACTTGAAATACTTTGATGAGGGAAGATTGGAGGTTGTTGGGGAAGGTATCAGCAAAGAATCCGTTACCGCCATGGAAAACGGTTGTGATGAAAGAGAGCATCCGTAAACAGGAGTCATTAATGAAGAAATCAAGTTGATATGGAAGACACACAAGTAATTGCATTGTTGCTCGCGATCATAGTTGTATTGCAGTGCATCAACATTTGGGTTGGTCTAAAAAAGACTACTATCAAATTTAAGAACGAAACAAGGATATCAGGAGATGATATTATGTATCTAAGGAAGCGTAGCAAAGAAAAACCAATTAGAGAATGAACGTGCAGAGCGAACTATTCAACCGAACAACAACACAGTCTTTTTATAATACTATTTCCGCTACCGGAAAAGATAAGATAAGGAGAGAGCAAAAGGCTGGAAGTCAGGATAAGATTGTCCTCGACTTCTTCACAATCACGCCACCGTACAAGTTCACAGCCAGCCAGGTTACAAATCATCTTCACGCACAGGGCCACAAGTTCTTAAAAGACTCAGTAAAGCGATCAATGAGTACGCTTTCAAGCAAGGAATTGGAAAGGCCGTTCTTGAGAATTACAAAGAATCGGATTATGGGCCCGCACGGTTCACCTGAGCATATTTACGAATTGATACGTTAAAACCATGAACACCGAAATACTAACCTCCAAAATATCAGAGATTGAACAGGACAATCTCGATAAAACTAAGCTAATAGACGGCTTAAAAGAGAACATCAAAATGAACAACAAGCTCTTAAAAATATACCGTGAGGGATTGGATAAACTGAAAGATGCCAAACAAAATACAACCACACCACCAGTCCAAGACAGCGAAACAAAATAAAATACTGCAATGAGGAAGATAATCATTCAAATAGGATCATATGCAGTCAGCATAATTGCCGCTTACGTTGCTTTAGGTGCAATCGTATTCGCGGTTAAGCTGATCATCCGCACTGTTCAATTCTCCTGGAACCTTATCTAAATCACCCAGTATGCCTGAAGTATTCAAGATAAGGAAACCAGCAGAGCAGTCATTCAAGAAAGTACACGATCCTTTCTATGACACACCAGCATGGCGTACTTTAAGCAGGGCACACAGGACAGCAAACCCAATGTGTGAGTATTGCATTGAGAAAGGTTATTACGTCAACGGCTACGCAACAGACCACAATCTTCCACGTAAGATATATCCAGAGCTTTCCCTCACACCAACCAACATGGCTACCATATGCCCTGGATGTGATGGAAAGAAAAGGAACATCGAAGCAAAGACTCAGGACAGAGAAGTTATAAAAAGATTGCTAAGGGAGGGGGGGTTCTATCTCTCGCGAGGTTGGGCTGATAACCGTCTTGCAGACAAATAAAGTGCGTGTCAGAATAAATTAAAGGGGGTAAAATGAGAGGGGCAAAACCAAAACCACGGGATCAAAAGAAAGCAGCGGGTACCTTACGAAAGGACAGATCGTTTGCGGATGAAATGATTTTTGATTCCCTAACAGATAAACCAAAAGCACCAGAATTTTTAGGTGAATATGGCCGCGCGGAATGGGATCGGGTAGTTACTCAGTTATTCGCCAGGGGGATTCTTTCGGAAACAGATTTAACGATCATTCAATCTTACTGCTATGAAATGGAGCAGTATTATTCAGATCGTGACATTATTAAATCCGGCAACAAATACATTCGGATGACCAACAAAGCCGGCGAAACTTACCTAGCTGTTCACCCGGCCGTTAACGCAGGGAACAAACATTTAGCGAACGCGCTGAAAATAGCTACCGAGTTTGGGCTTACTCCATCGTCACGAACACGGATCAGCACAAGCGGGGCGAAAGAGAAAAATCCGGATGAAGCGAAGCTGATGAAGTTGACGAAAGGGGCATGAAAAATATAATTTATGGTGATATTAAAAATAGACAAAGGTTTTGTTGATGATGATTTTGTCCACAGCCGCCAGACATTAATGGTGCTTACAAATGAAAGTCCTTTTCCGTTCGCGTGTAAACTTTACGACTCAGGGAGATTATGTTCATACACGACCAAATATGAGTCGTCTGAGTACTCGGAGGAAGAAATACCATATGACATGCAGGCATCGATTAAAGCATTTTTAGGCATGTAAAATGAAACTACAGGCCGCGGAGCAATTTATTAAAGACGTAATTTCAGGAAAAACTATCGCTTGTGAGTTCGTAAAATTAGCCTGCCAACGACACATCAATGATTTAGAAACAGGCCATAAGCGCGGATTATTTTTTGATCCTATTGAGGCGCAGCGCTGGATAGATTTCGCTCATCTCTTCTACGCACACAAAAACAAAAGATTTGCCGGAAAGAAAATAGTTCTCTCCCCTCATCAACAATTTGAGTTTTGGTGTCAGATGGGATGGAGGCGAAAAGACGGCACCCGCAGATTTCGAAGCTCTTATATCGAAGTCGCGCGAAAGGACGGAAAGACAACACGCGAAGCGATCAAGGCCAATGGGCATTTATTTCTTGACGGAGAGATTGGCGCACAGGTATGGTTCGCGGCCACTAAAAAAGATCAAGCGCTCATTGCCTTAAACGATGCGGCAAAAGTATCAATGGCGACTCCGATCATTGATAAGTATTACGAGTACACCAGATTAAAGGACAAGATACTTCGGATTATAAAACCAAGCACCGGATCGTTCATGTCTGCCATTGGACGTGATAGTAAGACAGAAGACGGTCATGATCCGAGCTGGGGTGTGATTGATGAAATGCACGAACACCCGACAATGGAGGCGATCCACATTTTAAAATCCGGATCCGGTTCCCGAGAACAACCGATGTTTAATATTATCACAACGGCGGGATTCGATAAGAACAAACCATGTTATTCAGTAATCCGAAAGAACATATCGGATATACTGAATGGAGTCAAAGAAGATGATAGCTATTTCGGAATAATCTACACGCTCGATGATCCTGAAAAATGGGAAGATGAAAGGGAGTGGATTAAGGCAAATCCGAATCTTGGAAGGATTGTAACGCTCGATGCGCTTCGCGACGAATACAAAAGCGCAAAGAACGAAGGAGGGGAAACGGAGGTAAACTTTAAAACCAAATACCTGAACATCTGGACGGACGCGGCTAAAGTTTGGATTCCAGACGCGAAGTGGATGACATGCGCATCGCAGCCGATACTAACACCGGGTAAGAAATGGTATGGCGGACTCGACCTTGCCAGCACTGAAGATTTTTGCAGTTATGTTCTTTTTTCCGAGCCCGACAGCGAAGGAGTCCATGATGTGTTAGCCTGGTACTGGATTCCCGAAGAAAGTCTACGCGAACGTCAGAAGAAAGATAAAACCGTCAATTATCGCAGGTGGATTCAGGAAGGTTTATTATTCACCACGCCTGGCACCGCGACCGATTACGACTACATTGATCACTTCATTACAAAGAAACATCAGGAGTTTAATATAGTTGCAAGCGCGTACGATAAATGGAATGCTCAGATGCTCGTTAATAAATTCAATGAGCGCGGGATGAAGTTCATGGAGTTTGGCCAGGGCATCGCAGCGCAAAGCGAACCAACGAAATTACTAAAGCGCCTTGTCTTGAATGGCAAGATACGGCACGGCGGGCACCCGGTTCTCAGATGGAATATAAGTAACGTAACAATCCGCATGGATGCGAACGAAAATATAATGCTGGACAAGGCAAAGAGCAGTGAAAAGATCGACGGCGCGCGCGCAAAGGTAAACGCAGTCGGCATGTATAATAATAGAGCGCTAGTTCAATCGGGTGAAATAGGAATTGTATGGTTTTAATAATTAGGAAACATTATGGCAACAATTGAACAGGTTGCAGCGGAGAAAAGAAAAGAGTTCAATGAGATATTTGAGCAGGAGTATGAAAAAGGCGTGAACATGGTCGACGCTTACGATGAAGCTGAAAAACGTTTCATTGAAAAGTATAATCACAGGGCCTACTCCAATTATCAAAGTTTCAACTCAGCAAAATTCAACCGCGCAAAAAGAGAATTACAAAAGAAGTAAACGCGTTAGTAAACGCGTGAATGTCGAAATATCTGTGCGATAGATAGATTTTTACTCTCACAGGGTTTGACTTCATAAATAGAAGTCCTCCTGAATTTGATGGGAGTATTCACGCCTTTAAACAGAGCGATTGACTTCACAAGCAAGCTATTTGAAAAACGTAGCGGTTCTCCCTTCTACTCTTATAATTCTACAGAAGCCTTTGCCGAATCCATTCGGATATTCTTAGGGCAAAATCCAGATTCAGATGTAACGATCACGCCAAAATCAGCGATGCGTATAAGCACGGCTTATATCTGCACGCTTGTTGGCGCTGAATCACTTGCATCTCTCCCCGCGCACGTATGCCAGTATACTTCAAAAGGAAGTCAGAAAGCATACAATCACCCCGCACATTATCTCATTCACGACAGGCCAAACCCATTTCAGACAGCTTCAGATCTCTGGAAAATGGTTAGCGCGCAAATTGATAATGAAGGTGAAGCGATTGGAGTGATTACATGGGATGGGCGGTGGAGGCCGGTAGCAATTAATCTCGCAGTCGAACCTAGTCAGGTGGAAATCAAGATCGTTAAGGGGCTTCCGTTATACGACTTTTCAAAGATCAAATCTGATATTATAGAGTCACGCGTATATCACCACTGGGAAATTCTGCACTTCAAACATCTATCCCTTGATGGGATTCGCGGTTGCAGCCGTGTAAGATACAATGCTGAAACGTTAGGTTACAACGCTAAACTGAAAGCCTACGGTAAAAAGCAGATCGGTACAAAACCGCCGGGCTACTTCTCATCTGATGCGCCATTTGAATTGATTAAAACCCAAACGCCAGAGGTCGGCAAAAACTGGAAAGATAACATCGACAAAGGCATGGTGCCATTCCTACCATTGGGATTGAAGTACCATCATTTGATGGTTAAACCCGATGATGCGCAATACCTCGATGCAATCAACGCGACAAAGGAGGACATCTACGGAATTTATCGCATCCCTCCGACGCTCGCGCAAAACTACGAGCGGGCCACATTCTCAAACGCAGAACAGCAGGACACAGTCTTTATAAAGTATACGATGCTACCACGCATCACCGCGATTGAGCAAGAATTAAACGCAAAGCTTTTCGCGGAATCAAACAAGACAAGCCAGGAGCCTTACTACGTGAAGTTTAACGTCAGTGCATTTATGCGCGGCGACTTCAAATCTACAGTTGAGGGTTTTGTGAGACTTCATAATGCCGGGCTGATCAATGGCGACACCGTTGCAGACTTAATGGAGTGGAACCGCTGGGAAGGTGGCGACAGAAGGTATATCCAAATGAACATGATGCCAACGGACAGGGTAGACGATGTCATTGATTCTATGATAGCAGGCGACACAGAGGCGGACACATCAGAACCAAAAGAAGGTGAACAGGAACCGAGAAAAAGGCGATCGATGACAATATCTGATCTGATTAAACTGAATGGTTACGATCACGCAAGCCAAGAATCTGATGGCGGAAAAATGATTTTCAACTATGGAAAATAAAATCGAAAAACGCTTTTCAAAAATCGAGATCCGGGCGAAGGAAGACAATTCCGAAAGCCGGACTATTCGCGGTTATGCTGCTGTATTCAACTCAGATACACAGATAGGCGATTGGTTTATTGAGCGTATTGAGAAAGGAGCGTTTGATGATGTTCTGAAAGATGATGTGCGCGTTCTGTTCAACCATGACCCAAATCTGATTCTTTCAAGATCCGGCGCGGGCCTTACAATAGGCGTGGACGACACAGGACTATACTATGAGTTCGACGCACCCGACACCACGGCGGGCAATGATCTTCTTTACAACATCCGGAACGGACTCATAAAAGAAAGTTCATTCTCCTTCACTGTAAAGTCTGAGAAGTGGGAAGATAAAGGAAAGGGCAAGCCGTCAATCCGTACCATACTAAAATTCGAAAGACTTTACGATGTGTCCCCTGTGACATATCCGGCGTACGCCGACACAACTGTTGCGACTCGCAGTAAAAAACAATTCGACGACACTTATCAAAGTGACTTAGCAGAAATGGATCAATCAGAAATGAAAGCCAGTCTGCAAAGGGGCTATCTAAATACAAAACAAAAATCAAAAGTTTAAAAAATGAGCAGATTAAAAGCACTTGGCGAGAAAAGAGCCAAAATACAGGAAGAGTTAGATGGTATCCGCGCTTCCTGTGAGAAAGAGAACCGAGCCAGAACAGCCGACGAAAAAACAAAGTGGGCATCACTGGAAAAAGAGCGCGACGAACTCGATGAGGAAATCGAAATCGAAGAACGCGAAGATGCCAGAGCCGCGACAGAAGCGCGCAGCAAGAAACCTGTAATGAATGTCAACAAAACAGAACAGGAGCAAGAGCCGGCCGAAGAACATGTGCCAAGTGTTCGCGCACAAATCATTGAATGGCAAAAGCGCAACAAGGAAGCCATCCAGAAAATTAAGGCTGGCGGCAAAGCTGAATTGACACAGCTTGAAATCCGTGCTGCGGCATCACCACAAACGCCATCGAACACACTCACTAACACAATCACTGTGAATGCTGGTGTCGTGCCTCAGTTTGAGTCAGGTATACATGATCTACGCAGGGTTAAGCCTACGTTATGGGACTATCTACCAAAAGGCAGAACCGGGTCAGCGGCGTACTCATGGGTGAATAAAAAGAAAGACGCTGACACTGGCGAGGCTGCATTTATCGGCCCTGGTGTTGCAAAGCCCGGCATTTCATGGAAACTGGAAAGAGAAGTTTCTAACGCAAAGAAGATCGCAGTGAGCGACAAGATTGCAATCGAGCTTTTGGATGACGTGGAGGGAATGGAGTCATACGTGAAGAACGAAATGGTTTACCAGCTTCGCGCCAAAGCAAACACAACCTTAATGTCTGGCACTGAGTCTTCAACCGTTCCCGGTGGTATTCAGGGAGAATCAGTGACATACTCGCTCACTGGAATCGAAACACAAGACCCTAACAACTTCGATTGTATTCGTGCGGTAGTCGCACAGTTGGCGGTCGGTCACTTCGGTGGACTTCCTGTTACCGTGTTCATCAATCCGGTGGACGCTGCGAACATGGATCTTGCAAAGTCAGGCACACAGGGAATTTACCTTCTTCCTCCTTTCTCAACTTCCGATGGAAGACAGATCGCAGGTGCTCTAGTTGTTGAAGACAACAACGTAACGGCGGGATATTTCCAGGCTGCATGTCTTGACCTTTTCAAGTGTCTTATCTACAAAGATATGTCTATCGCGCTTGGATGGGAAAACGATGACTTCACAAAGAACCTTGTGACTTACATCTGCGAGATGAGACTGCACGTGTTCCACAGTGAAAACGATGCAGGGGCATTTATCTACGACACTTTCGCAAACGTGAAAGCGCTGATCGACGCTGAGGCAGCTTAATCCCATTTTGAAATTCTAAAAACAAAAAGTGAAAATGAAAACATTGAATATCTTCTTTTTTCTGATCGCTGCTTTCCTGACCCTCTCCTTCACGGGAGAGGCTCAGTCAGTGCGTGAAAATTTCTTTAATACAACATACGGCGCAGCATACGGAACGGACACGACAACCAATGCGGGTACCGGATCGGTGAAAAGCGCTGTTATTAGTGGTGGTGGTACATCAACAACCGTTGTTGTGACCGTTACAAAACTTTCCGGCACAGTAGGCGGAACGTTGACGCTGCTCGGATCACTCGACGGCACAAACTACAAAGCGTTAACCACACCCAACACCGCGACAGCACTAGCCACTTACACCGCGACGGATGCTACGAATAGATACGTCTGGATTTTGTCCGGCAATCCATTCAGGTATTACAAAGTGGAACACGCCGGGACAGGCACGATGTCTTCAACGCTTGACGCGGATATTCTCAAACATTAATAATCAAAAACGGAAAGTTTTATGGCAGAAGTAAAGGAAAAAAAGGAAAAGGAGTTTGTAACCAACGCGAAGCCAAAGGTGAGCCTTGAGGGTGCATACGAAAACCCGACAAAAAAAATAAAGCTACGTGCCCTTGACGGCGCGAAGTATCATAAGCCGGGATCAGTATTTCATGGCTCTGAAGTTCTCGCCCGGATTATGGAAAAGAACGGAACAGCGGAACGCGTAAAGTAAAAGGAATTGGGATCGTACGTTCTCATAAACCCGCCATCAGAGTTGCCGGTCACGCTGGATGACCTGGTGGCGGTTCATTTGAAAGTCGATGATACTGATCCGGAGGCTGGACTGATCACTGAGTATATGAACGCTGCGACTGAATTAGTACAAGATTGTATTCAGCGTCAACTCATGCAGGCAACTTTCGAATATAGAATGAAAGACTGGAATGAGACTGCGGCCTCAATGTATAAACCATCCGGTTATCTGAAGTTGGATAAAGCGCCACTTGTTACAGTGGGATCAGTGAAATACGATGATACCGACAACGTAGAGCAAACACTATCAACATCAGATTATCAGGTTGACACAACAAGCGTTCCGGGGATGATCCGGTTCATAGGCAATTTACCAGCGGTGTACGACAAACCTAATGCAATTCGTATTCGATTTGTCGCAGGGTATGGTTCGGCGCTGGACTCAGCAAGTGCGCAACGAACAGCGATCACAAGTTACGGAGCAAGCCGGGCAAAGATCGCGATACTAAGAGCAACGGCGGACTTCTACGAACAAAGAACCGATGAATCAAACAAGGCGAAATACAAACTGAATAACAGCGTGGAAAAACTTCTGATACCGCTAAAACTCTATTGATGCTTGAAGGAATTGAGATTGGCGAACTGGACACGCGCATAAGAGTTGAAAGCTATTCAACATCGAATCACACGACAACGAATCAGGAGGTAAAAACATGGGCGACACTAAAAACTATTTGGGCTAAAGAACTCGGCCCATCAAGCCGGGAAAAGTTCGAAGCAAAGCAACAGGTGGCGATAGATGAAACGAGGTTTTTAGTCAGATCCGGTGCGGCGTTCTCTCTGTTAACGGCTGACAACAGCAACATAACAGTAGACAACACACAGATCACGGCTGACAACTTTGCAGGCACAGTCAGGATCATTGACGAGAAGATGAGAGTGGTAAGAAGGGGTGAAGTATTGTATATCTCAGGAATTGAAGGGACACCACGCAGGGGCTATGTGATACTGAAAGCAGTAAAGCGGGATAATGGCTAAGAAGGTTTCAGGGGTCGAGCTTGATGGATTGAAGGAACTGAGAATCTTATTTGAAAAGATGCCCGAAGAAGTCGATGCATCGGTAGTAAGAAATATTGCACGTAAGCCAGCGAACAAAATCGCGGCATGGGCACGAAAGAAATTCCGGTTTAAGAAATCCGGGAAATCAAAACGATCAATAGGAATACTGAAGGTGAAAAGCCTAAAGCAGACGTTCCTTGAGATCGGAGTCAAAGGAAGATCACTCGCCTACATCTTCATGTTTTGGCGAGGCATTGAAAGAAAGAAAAAGAGCGGTGCAAGTACCGGAGAGATTGAAGGTACAGGCAACGTAATCCAGGAGGCGGCCGGCGAACTGGAAACATCAGCGACAAAAGAAATCGCGGTGGACATAAGCAAGGTAATAGCAAAGGCGGTTAAGCGCTACGGTAAAAAATGAGTAAAGGAGCGAACGCGGTTTTAGGAATACTTCGCGATGACGCAACGGTAAGCGGAATCATTGAGAACAACATTTACCGCAATGCCGCGCCACAAGGAAAGGCAGTACCGTACATCGTTGTGGAAGAAGAAAATACAGACCCATTCCCAACAAAGAGCGGGGCGAGCGCAAAAGATCATGTGTTTGTGAATGTGATTTACTACAGTGATTCGCTTGAAACACTTGACACACTCACCGAAGCAGGACGCGCCGCGCTAGATGAAAAGGTCGCAGGAACTTATAACAGCGTTCAAGTTGAACAGATAAGATTTCAAGGCCAGAACGATTACGACGAAGAAATTGAAAACCGAACGATATATGTAGTTGAACAGGCGTATATGGTGAGGGTTGTAAGATAAAAAAAGCATTTAAAAAAACATTTCATAAAATGGCTACACTAACACGACAAGAGATAACACAGAGCGGTCTCGTTGCATCTTATGCAAGTGCTGGCGCGTCTGGCGATGTGGTTGACAACAGGGATGGGAAAACATTCCTGCATGTTAAAAATGAAAATGGCGGATCGGTCACGGTCACAATCGCAGCACAATCCGACTCACTGGAAGTTCCAGGGTACGGCACGTTAGCAATTGCGGACATTACAGAAGCGGTCGCAGATGGCGCAGAGGCGTTCATTGGCCCTGTCCCTAGAAACGCTTACAACAACGCAAGTCATCAACTTGAAGTCAGTTACTCGGCAACAAGCAGTGTAACAATTGCAGCCTTATACATCGACCAACAACCTGTTTAACATAAAAACATCAAAAGACAATGGCAACAGTAGCACCTACTGACGGAACAGACTTACCGCTAAAGATCAGCGATACCTCTACAGCAGTGGAGATTGTAAACCTGGTGAGTAATTCTACATCACGGACAACTGACACGCGGGGGACAACAACGAAACAATCCGGTACTCACAAGGAGTACGTCGCAACGCGGCACGACATGACTCATGAATTTGAGGGATTGTACACTACAACTGACGATGCTAGTAAAACATCATTTGATCAACTCGATACATGGAGACGCGCAGGAACTGTGATCTATTGGGAGAAAGGAACCGGTGTAAGTGGCACTCGTAAAGAATCAGGCCGTGGTATTATCGTATCACTTGATGATGATGCGCCTGACGGCGATAACGTAACCTTCTCTGGTTCTATTCAGAACACAGGAGATCCGACAATAACAACCTACGCTTAAACCGGAGTCGAACTTTATGACTAGTGATTTAATAAAACTTTCCGGTAAAGATTACCCGATTCGTTTCGATATGGCTGCACTTAAAGAATACAAGGCTATAACGAACAACGATGTGCTTTCCGGTTTCGAAAACACCACTGACAATATCATTACGCTTGCGTACTGTGTTTTGAAAAGTGGACATCGTTTCAATAACCCGACAAATGAATTTCAGTTTTCAATCGAACAAGTATCAGGACTGATTGAGGTTGCCGATATCCCCAAGATCACAAAGAAACTTTTACAGTCACTCGGTATTGATGTTGACAAAATAAACAAACAAGTAAAGGAAATCGAACCGACCGATGAGTCGGGGGAAGTATATGGGATAGCCTGATAAAAATTGCCATCGGGAAAATTGGGCTATCCGTCAGAGATTTTTACGAGATGGAACTAAGGGAGTTATCCCTCGCAATAGATGGGTACAAAGAAGATAGGGCATCGCAGTTTCAAGACTTAATGTATGCTTCGCGCATTGTTGCGTTTTGGGCAGCAGCCCCACACTTACCAAAGAAAGCCAGGATAAAAAAGCCAGCAGACTTATTTGAGCTTCCCGGCGATAAGGAAGCTAAAAAGGATAGAGTTAAAAGAATGAAGCCGATTCAAAGGATAGACAGATCAGATGCAAAGCAATCTAACGGTTAAGATAGGCGCAGATGTAGATCAGCTACGAAAGGGGTTGAATGATGCGACGTCGCATCTTAATTCATTCAATAAAAACATCGGAAGGATTGGAGGAATGATCGCCGGTGCGTTTGCTGTTTCATCGTTAGTAAGTTTCGGTAAAGAAGTATTCAACACAACCGCTAAGTTTCAAAAGTTTGAGGCGGTACTAACCAACACACTCGGAAGTAACGGAGCGGCAAAAGCGGCTCTAAATCAGATCACAGAGTTTGCATCGAAAACGCCTTACCAGGTTGATGAACTCACCGCATCATTCGTAAAACTCGCTAATCAAGGGTTTATTCCTACAATGAATCAGATGACATCATTGGGGGATTTAGCCTCAGCGATGGGTAAATCATTCGATCAACTAGCAGAGGCAATTATAGATGCTCAGACAGGGGAATTTGAACGCTTAAAAGAGTTTGGTATTCGCGCAAGCAAGCAAGGCGATAAAGTCACATTTACATTTAAGGGAGTCCAAACGCAAGTTGATTTCACCTCGCAATCAATTCGGGATTACATCTTATCGCTAGGGCAGATAGAAGGTGTTACAGGTGGAATGGCCGCGCAATCGCAAACTTTAGGCGGCGGGCTTTCAAATCTTGAAGACTCTTTTGAGCAGTTGAAAAAAGCAATTGGTGAGGCTGCGAATAGTGGCGGTCTCTTTTCAATGGCTCTGGATGCTATCGCAGGCGGCGTTAATCGGATAACAAAAGCATTAAGCACAACGCCGGAAGATGTAAAGAAAATGGCTGATGGCGTTCGTGTTCTTCAGGAGATGAGACGTGAAGCCGCGCGCGTAGGTGATATTGATAAGTGGGTTGAACTGAATAACATAATCAAGGCGGGAACGGAAGAAATCAGAAAATACTACGATGCACATATAAAAGGAGAGGAACAGCTCGATAAAAAGCGTGAAGAAGTAGAAAAGAAAAATCAAAAAAGGCGCGGCCCCGCACCTAACACTATGCTTTCAGTCGATCCTTCAAGGTTCGCTCCTGAAACCGGAATGACTACCTCAACCCAAAAAGGATATGACTTTCTTGACGCAACAGCGGGACTTGCAAAAGCAACCGCCGCGATAAAAAAGAATTTTGCTGATCAGCAACAAGCGATGCTAACACATCAAATGAAGCTATCTGAATTTGGAATCTATTGGACAGAGTATTGGGCGGGAATGGGAGTCGCTGCGATCAACGCTGCGCCGATTATAAACCAAGCTTTCATTGACTTAGCATCTGGATTAGGGGAGGCTCTTGGGAACATGGCATCAGGTGTTGGGGGAGCGGAGCAAATATCAGCAGTCCTCTTAGGGACATTTGGTAATATGTGCGTTCAACTCGGTCAACTTGCTATCGCGACAGGTATTGGTGTTGAGGGGATCAAAAGAGCATTGCAGAGCCTTAACCCTTACGTAGCTATCGCGGCGGGTGTTGCACTCGTGGCACTTGGAAAAGTTGTGAGTAATAGAGCGGCTAAGATCGCAAAGGGTGGATCCGGTGGCGGTGGTGGTGGATCAGTATCGGGGGGAGGCGCGCCTTCGCGATTAGAAACCCGTGATGCTGGCGAACGAATACAATTAGGCGGCGAGGTTGAAATCAATGGCGAAAAACTTCGCATTGTATTGAAGAACGTCGATAATAAAAATAAAGCAAGGCGTGGCTAGGAATATCATCTATACGATCACATTACTTAAAACGAGGGCATTGTTTGCGCCTGGTACGGTGTTCCGTTCGTATTGGGATGATGTTGATGAAGCCATTGAGGTGACAGCAGCAACCAGCTACACAACGGAAGAAACAGATTATACCCCGGGCAGCGTTCCAACACTAGGAACCGAGAACACAGACTACACGCGTGTAGATCATAAGTTGGTTTTTTGTGATGGAACCACCCAAATATACTTTACACCAAAAAACAATGGGCCCTACGCAGTAAAAAAAGAACTGTTAAACTCTCCTTTGTGTCAGGTCGGCGCGGCGTGTGATATTGAAATAGCCGACAATCCTGTGATCACAAAAGCATCAAGTGAATCGGCGAATGACGGCGCGTTAGAGATCACGGTCACTAGTACAAACGGCATAATCAAAGTTGCTCTTTTTGATTTTGATTATGCAACAGAGGGCACAACAGTTTCGACGGGCGCACCTTATACATTTTCTAATCTCGTCCCTGGTCAATACACAGTTTACGCTAAAGACGAAGGCGGATGTGTAGATATTATGCCTGTAAGGATTTCTTATGAAGGTAATTATCAACTACGATATGTCTCTGAATGGAAAGACATTCACGCCAACGGCACCAACGGATTCGACCATAAGATTGAAATCTTAGAACTGGATTACAGCGGTGATACCGAAACGCTGTTAGCAGATAACGAAGAAGGATCACCATTTACGCGTACACTTCACGCCAGCGGCGAGAATAAGTTTTACACGATCAGAGCAACAAGTATATCATTTCGTTTTATAACTACAACGAGTTTCGGTTATGAAAACCTTTTCGCTGAGAACGAAAGACAATTTCAGGTAAAACATTATATCGACTTTGGTTCTGGTTATGAAATGGATTTTAAGGGATATCAGATTCCGTTTCTATGGAATGCGCAATACATCAAAGAGCCATATACGATCACAATTGAAGCAACGGACGGTCTGGCTAATCTAAAAGATTTAGATTTTGTTGATGAGAGCGGAAATAATTACAGGACTAGTTTACCTGCAATTGAAATCATCGCTTCAATCGTACGAAAATTGGATCTGGAGATTAATATCCGCTCCGCGATCAATATGTACGAAGATACTTTTGATGCCACCGACGCAGATGGCCCACTTGCGCAAGCGCATTACGACACTTCGGTATTTTACGATAAAGACAAGCCGTGGAAATGTGACGAAGTTTTAATAAGCATTTTACAGGAATATCGCGGCGGCGCATGCATCGCGCAGGCAGACGGTAAGTGGGTTGTTTGGTGTCCAGAAGAATTGACTGGCGACACAGTGGATTACAGGGAATTTACAGAACATGCCGTTTATGATTCAAACGGATCACTTGATGCCGCAGTAGATATTGATTGGGCTGGCGCAACAGATAGGCTAGTGTTTGCCGATCAAAGCGCAGTTATGGATATGCTTCCATCTTATGGAAAGATTATAATCACACAAAAACTAATTGCAAAAAAGAGCTTATTAAGGTCTTATTCTTTTGAAGAGACAGATTTACCACCAGCAAATCTATTGCAGTTTTTTAGAGGATGGAATGTTTTGGTGGTAACAGGCACGAACATAACATGGGGACATGAAGACGTTGATCGCGGGGAAAGTAAGGGCGCACTTTATGTAAACTTCAACCACGGGGATCAGGCGGAACTACTGATTTACAACGTGCGTGATTCGTTGATGATAAGTAATACAGACTGGCTACTTTTTGGTTTTGACTACCTGGTAGACCAGGCAATTGCGCGTCCTTATACTCGATTCAGATATAAGCTAAAAATAGGGGACTACTATTATAACACAATCGATCTCGGTGAAAATTGGAGTTCTTCTGATCCTGGTTATAACGAAATCTATTTCACTGAATACAACGCTTGGAAGACTTACGAGTTTCGTATACCCATGGTGCAATGGCCAGGAGACTCATCCGATGATCAGGATATTGAGTTTTACATGTTGTTCGATAATCAATGGGATGAAGATCACGGCAGCCTTGCAAGTTTAAAAGGAGAGGTTACAATGAGTAAACATGTCGCGGTTAGAAGGGTAGTAAAAGACGGTGATGTATATAGGTTTTATAAATCACGTTACTCGCAGGGTGGAGCCAATGAACCGGAGTTAGTTTATCCAAATGATTATTCATCAACCGCTCCTGTAAATATAACAGCGTGGGAACAGACAGACGAAATCGATTCTTCCTTACCGTCAACACGAGGATTTTTAATTGATAACGTAATTCTGCGTGTTCTTCCTGATGGACTCGAAACAAAATCGGAGAATGTAATTCCAATTGTTTTAAATAAGAATAATAAACGCGTTTATGAATTAACAATTCACCACGGTGATTGCCCTACGGATATTATCAACGCAAAATACGCGTACACAAACTACATAAGAGATCAAAACGGTAATCCTACAAGCGCATGGACGCGTGATGGTTTTCCGGAATCACAAACGATTCAAAGCATCTTACTAGCATCGTTAGCAGCACAGTTTAAAAAATCCAGTCGCCGGCTTACCGGAACACTCATTGGTGATAAGTACCTGAAACCATATTCAGTGCTTCGCGAACAAGGCGATAGTGGGAGGAGGTATTTGTGTCAAGGTTACGATCAGCTTGCAAATATAAACGAGTATGTAATTGACGGGTACGAATTAAAAAATCCATCGGGTAGCGATAGTGTAGTTCCGTTTAGCGGAGCATTTGACCCGCAGGCATTTGGTATTGATTATGATTAAAGGAAAATGGCACAGTTAAATAAAACAGACTTTAAGGCAAAATGGGCGACGCTGTTCGCGGACAACGTATCGGGAGATATTGGCGCGAACGATATGCGGGACCTTAAAGAAGACATATCAGATTCCTTTCTGTCAATTGATGACAATTTCATTGATGAAGATGACATGGCATCGGATAGCGCAACGAAAGCGCCGAGTCAACAAAGTGTAAAGGCTTATGCCCTTACCGGATCATCTGGCGCAACCGATAACGCAATCATAAGAGCGAATGGCGCAGGCGGGAAAACTGTGCAGTCCAGCACGCCAACAATTAACGATGATGGACGTATTCAAAGTGTAACCGACCCAACAGACGATCAGGACGCGGCCACCAAAAAATACGTTGATGACAATTCATCATCCATAACCCACACAGAAGGTACTTATACCCCCACTCTCACTGGGGTGGCAAACGTGGCATCTTCCGTCGCATATGTATGCCAGTATGTTCGTATTGGTGCGAGAGTGTTTGTATTCGGAAGGATTGGAGTGCAGGCAACAGCAAGCACAACAAATACCGCAATCACGTTAAGTCTGCCGATTGCATCGAACTTCAGTAGCGATATACAACTTGCGGGAGTGGCAAGCCAGAGTGATGCCAATAGGGACATGTCAGGGGCGATACGATCAGATCCTACATCCGATGTGGCGGAGCTTTTGTTTAGATCTGAATCAACTAGCATGCGATCATTTTATTTTCAATTCATGTACCAAGTCTTGTAAAAAGGATTACAATTTTTATGGCAAAGCAATCAATTAACATAGGAACAACAGCGAACGACAGAACGGGGGATAACCTCAGAGATGCGTTCGATAAAGTGAACGACAACACTGACGAGCTATACACAAAAGACACAGAACACGACGCGGACATCGCGGCCATCGAATCTGATGTTACATCAATTGAGTCAGATGTCGCAGCAGTAGAAAGCGACGTTGCAACCTTAGAGGACAAACTTGACATCGATGTTGAATCTTTCGCTACTGAATTAACCTTTGATGAGGATAAAGATTTAGCCACACAGTCAGGCGGAACAACAACGTTTACCCTGGCAGCATCTGGACACGTGAACGGAGTCGGTATTGTCGCGAGAATAAATGAACCAGTTGCAGTAAACTTTCCAGCAGGATTTGAGGCATTGAACGGCAGCGATAGCATTTCAACAACGGACATGAATATTATCGTGTTCCGGTATTTTGAAAACTATGACGGTGCCGGAAATGGGAAGGTTCTTTACACAATCAAAAATCAAACTGCGGTATGAGAATCAGCCACTTTTTAGGATGGCTCACCTCTTCTTCATCTGAAGAAGAAATAGACCCTCGTGACGTGGCTACATTTAACGGGGGTACTTCAAAAGGCGTTGCTGCGGCAAGAGATTTAGATTATGAAATAACGTCTTCAAATCTTGCTATCAGTATTGAGTTCTGGATAAAGGGTAGCAATCTTTCAAAATTAGCAGAGACACCTTTAACAGTTACAGACGCAACGCGGGCGCAATGGGTGTTTTCGTGGGTTGG
>DASPJN010000076.1:0-17438 GCA_035628595.1 Chryseosolibacter sp. | reverse complement strand
ACAAACAAAGTAGGGTTCTTCAATTCAGGGACTAACTCAATGCCGAGTTTCCCGAACGAAATGAAGCCCAACAAAATGACAGCCAATACCATCATGAGGACGGAGACAGGATAGGATACGGCCAGCGAGACAATCTTCTTCACGAGGTGCGTTGTTTAAAATGTTATTGAATAATGCTGACTTTCGATTTGTTTCTCAGGGTTTCAAAACCCGCGGTGACAAGTCTGTCGTTCACTTTCAGGCCATTGACCACTTCGATCACGTCCGTGTTCTCAAGACCTGTTGTGATCTTCTTCTCAGTAGCTATACCATTTTCTACTGTGAACACCACTTTGCCATCCTGCCGTGATATGACAGTTTCTTTTGGAATTACGATTGTTCCGTCGCGCTTCTCTGAAAGAATAAATGCTTTAATGAACATCCCGGGGCGTAGTAATCGTTTATCATTTTTTATCTCAAGCGTACTTTGAAACGTTCTGGTATCTGCGTTAATGACAGGAGAGATCTGACTGATTCTCCCGTAAATGGTATCTTTAGCGGCGACGTTATAGTTGGCAATCTGAACGTTTTGATTCATCGTGATTTCAGACAAATGCTTTTCAGGAAGCTTTACATCCATCAGCAACTTGTCATATTGCATGATCTTTACAAGTGGTTGCCCCTGGTCGATCCTTACGCCATCGGTATGATACGGTAATTCGACGATCACACCATCAAACGGGGCTCGGACTGACATCTTCGATTGCTGTATCTCGGCATTCTCAAAGGCATACTTTGCGTTGACAAATTCGATCGAGGCATTTTTCAATTCGGTTTGTGTAACACCGCCTTTGTCGTGTAATGACTTTTGCTTTGTGAGATTGTTTTCCGCCAACTCAAGGTTCAGTTTTTTCCCTTCGATCTGAAGACTATTTTCAAATTCTCTATCTTCAATTCTGATCAACACCTGACCTTCCTGAACTGCATCGCCCAGTGCGAATGGTCTTCCGGTAGCGGGATTTTTCTGCAATCTGTAAACGCCACCGAGCTCCGATTTCATCGACCCTTCTTTAAACGAATAGACCGTGCCTGTGGTCTCGATGAACCGGGATATGCTCTGCGGCTTGATGCTCACAACAGAAACCGGAATCTTGATTTCAGTTTTTATGTTTGAGTCATCGCCGCCGCAGGAAGAAATGATAATCAAGACCAGTAGTGGAAGGATTTCTTTTATCAGCTTTTTCATTTCGTTATTGATTATGCGTTGTTGTTCTCTATGCTTTTGATTGATCATTGAACCGGTGTAATGACAGGTTGTTGATTCTCGAAATCATACAATGAAAGGATCTTAAGATTCAATAGCTCTATTTTGTAATTGATCAGTGCGTCAGCATATGCGCTTTTCTTTTCCGAAAGCTGGCTTTGAAAGCGGTTAAGGTCAATGCTTGTCAGATCGCCGTTCTTATACCGTTCAAGGTTAATGTCGTACGTTAATGTTGCGTTCTTAACATTCTGCTCAGCGATCAAGATCTGGTTTTCAAGATTCTGCAAGTTTCTATACACCTTGCGGATATTGATCGTGATGTTGTTCTTCTCAATTTCCAGATCGACCTGCTTGATCTCTCGTGAAGCGTTGGCCGCATCCATCCTGGCCCGGTTCTCCCCCCAGTCGAAAATGGGTATACTGAAAGAAATGGCGATCCGCGGATTCACGGCTGGCACATCGTAGATATCCGGTGCGTATTCATTGTCGCCAAATACGCCGAGCGACAACGAAACAGCACCTTTAAATTCATTGAGCGCTCTTGTCCTGATCAGTTCAAACCTGGAACGTTCAATGTCGATTGCGCGCTGCCTCAACTCCATTCTGTTTTCAAGTCCATACACCAGCGCCTGATTAAGATCAACCTGTCTCGTGACAAAGTTGATGTCCACCTCGACAGCTATCTGTTCCGTCAGGTCGAGACCAAGGAGAAGCTTGAAGTCATCTGCGGCGTTGTCCAGCAGTACCTGGTTGTTTTCCAATGTAGACTTCGACGTGGCGAGGTTGAGTTCGGCCTGGTAAAGTTCTTCCTGCGCGAGCAAGTCCGCATCAACCTTGTTCTTCGTGATCTCGTAGCTGATCTTCTGATTTTCATATTCATCCTTCGCGATCTGAAGGTTGTTCTGCCGCTGGTAAAATGTATAGAATAGTTGTGTGACGTTTTGCTCGAGGCTTAGCAATTCCAGGGCATTGCCAATCGTTGCATTCTCCAGGTTCAGCTCGAGCTCCTTTAGCTGCATCCTGGTTCGGTTGTACGTAAAGATCGGCTGATCAAGTTGAAGGTACAGGTTGTTGCTATAGGTCTTTGTTCTGACGTTTTGGAATTCTGAATAGTTGTCTCTGTACCCAAGGCGGTTGATCAAAGAGATCGTACCATCGGTGGCGACAATCGGTTGACTGACTGAAAAAGTCCCAAACGAGTTATAATCTTCGTTTGTGTTCCACCGGGAGAACAGATCATTGAAACTCCGTTGGCGATTGTAATCGAACGGAGTAATATCTAGTGCAAACCTTGACTTCAGTGCTGCCCGCTGCGCATCAAGACTCCGTTGGTTACTGTAAAGATTCAACTTTGATTTCTTGATGTTGCGACTCTTGAGCTGCGCAATTTCGATCGCCTCAAGCAACGTGAGCGTTTGCTGCGCCGTTGCATTCCATGACAGAAAACAAAGTGCCGTCAGAAGAATCAATTTCACAACCGATGCCCTCGCGTGCCTGTCCGTACTTGGCTTGAGCTGCGTTGATGTGTTGTCGGTGTCATTGACTTTCGGGGGTTGTCTAAAAATCATACTATCAATTTTTATTCGTCTCGTAATGCTCTATTTTCAACCTTAAACTTTAAACTTTTGAACTTCTACTGTTTCACCCACTTCACTGCATCCGCATACACCGTCCAGAGGTCGCATTTATCCGTTAGTGAAACACTTCCTCCGGTTTTATTGAAGTAATACGATCCCAGGTAATTCCATCCAAGCTCCGCATTCGTGATATTGTATTTTATGTTGTCAGCGCCGTCGCTGTTGTTGACGACATAGTGATATTCGTATTGCCGGCTATCACCATCATGGCCTGTCCACGTGTTTTGGTTTTTGCCTCTCATGTATACATAAATGTCATAGAAGCCTTCCTCTTTCAATGGTGGAGTCCACGTCGCCGATTTTTCGCCGGTTCCGGATCGCGTGAAATGCGCAGATCGGATAACACTACCGTAAAAATCAGAACCCGTTGTTGCCAGCCAACTAGCGTAGGAACCATTCCACTCGCCATAATACTTTTGCTCAGTTTCCTTCTGGCTATCCAGATAAGCCTTCAGTACTGTGGGCTTGATTGGGCTGAAGTGGCTGAATTGAGGGTCTTCATTATCAACAATCACCTCATATTGCGTCGTAGCTTGTTCGCGTTCAATAATTCGCTCGCCTTCGAAGAGTATATTACCCTCGCGCCCGGCCAAAGTGCCCAGTGACATGTTAATCACCGAAGGAATATTTCTCGATATGAGTGTATTGATTGTCATTTCGTTCGGCTTTTCGTCAAGCACATATCCGAAAAGTTTTGTTTCCCCTTGTTTGATCACCGACAGCTGTCCGGGAGCTTCCTTCTTGGCTTCCTGATTGACAGTTTCGTAATCGTCATCATCATCGGACTGTTCTTTGCTGTTGAAAGAAATTTCGAACACACCATCTGCATCACCTGAATTCCTTGCTTTAAGGAGCACCTGGTACCGCTTACGATCTTCGTCCATTACCTCGTATTTTTGTACATCGAGAATTTCGAACGCTGGTTGCGAAGTCTCAGCGTATACTTTCTGGATGACAGGATCGATGTCCATCCCAAACTTCGCAAGCATTGCCTGCCTGAAATCTTCGTATGAGCTAAGCTCATGCTGATGACTGTTCACCCAGTCGTATAGAAATGTTTTGAAAGTGTTTTCGCCGATCGTTTGACCGATATAGGCAAAGAGATATTGACTTTTCAGGGCCACCGATTTGCTGATCTTCCCGAACTCCTCTTGCGTCAGGATCTTTGTGAGTGAAGTAGTTCTCATGAGATCGTTACATTCTTCCGTAAAGGAAATGCCGTTTATCTCCCTCGAGTAGTCGCGTTGCATCTGCTTATCGTTTCGCAGATAGTTTGCAATGCTGCGATTAAGTAAAGGCCAGTCCTTGCTTACAACGCCTGAATTGAAATCATAATAATTAGGAAAAAGAGAATAGTCTGGATTGTCTATGTGCTTTCCCTCAAACACCCAGTTTTCTCCGATTTGTTTTGTAAATACTTTCCTGACGAGATCGTTGAAAATGCTCGCTTGTTTCTGTTTATCCGTAAGCATTTGGTTCGACTTGCTTGCCTGCTTATTCATTGCTTCCATTTGGTTCTCAAAATCAAATTGTTTGATCTCGCCGCCCTCTTCTGGCCAGAAAACAGTTTCCGGTTGTACAAAGGCCTGGTGACTTTCATAGACCTTGTTGTAAGCCGTAAAATGAAGTGGCACCTCCACAAACTGCAGTCTTCTGAAAGGGTAGGAGAGTCGCTGGGCATCTTCATATTCATTGGCCAGATCGCTAACTAGATAGACGAGTGTATCAGAAAGCTGGTCGAGATGACGCAGGAAAAAGTCACTCTTGGAATAATGAAAAACAGAATAAACAATGCTATCGACAATAATTTCTCTTTTTACGTAGTCACCAATGACAAGCGAGATATGCGGTAAAGCATATTCCGGCTTAAACGTATAGGCATTCCCGTCGACAACAACCGCTCCCTGTGAAATTGCTGTTTGTCCTGATGGCACTTCGACCCTTAATTGAAAGTCAGTAAAGGATTGTCTCGCCTTCGAAGCTGACTGGCGGTTATAGCCGACCTCAGCTTCGGGATACCAAAGCACATCTTTCGTAAGCAATACATAATCATCTTCGAGGAAAGCGTACTTCTTTTTTAAGGAGAAGATGATGTAATCATTGGGTGACTCATATCTTTTCTGGTCGACTTCCAGATGCGCGACTAGATCCAGCACCGGTCCGTGATATTTAATCTTCACATTTGCTTTTTCCCCTGGTGCGATATCGACTTCCTTACTAAGAGAAATGATCTGCAGATGTTTCTCAAACGTCGCTGGCTTATCATTTATTAAAATGGTATCGACAACCAAACCCGGGTTCAGCGTAAAGTAGATTGTGTCGAGTGATGTTCCTGAATTGTTATGAACCACCAGATCGGAAGTGCTGGCAATTTCGTTTCCTATCCACTGCAATGAAATATTGTGCGATGATATTTCGATGTTATCGACTTCAGTCCATTTGCCATTAACGGCTATCATCTCCTCACGTAAGTCAAAAGGATTTTGCCGCATGTTCCAGAGTTTGATCATCAATAAAGAGGAGAGGAGCAGGAGCGCAAGGCCGAACAGCGCTGTTGCACGATGACCCCTCTTATGTCCGGAAAGACGATCCAGCAGAACGGCCGTGATGAAAAGAAAGGCAATGCCCGTAATCACGTAAAAGGCTCGTTGCCAAAGCGCAAATTCAATATTTACAAAGCCGGACATCTCTGAAGCCAGCATGGAAAGACGGAAGGCTGTGAAGTCAAAAATATTGGAGAACTTATCGAAATAATAGATCAGTTGAACGCCCGCAACACCAATGAGCAACACGATGGCGATGGGTTGATTACGGATAACTGTGACAAGTAAAAAGGCAATGCCCGTCGTGAACAAAATACTGGGCACGCTTGTAAGAAACGGATAAATAATAAACGGAAGCGGATTGACGGTAGCCTGCGGGTTGGTAAGCCCGACGATGAGCGGAATACAAAGCAATACGAAATTTAAAAGGAAGAAGAGTTTGAACAACGCCAGTGCTTTTCCAAGAACGTAATCGAGGTTCGAGATCGGTCGTACAAAAAACACTTCATTCGTATCGAGCTTCTTATCTTTTTTGATCAACCCTGTCGCCAGAAAGATAACAGCAGCCGCCTGTGGAATTGCAATAAATAAGAGTGAGATGTACGGAAGCATCCAACCGTTTGCAAGCAGATACCACGACGGCTCATCCAGGTTAGACATCTCAATTAAGTTGAAAATGGTTATGAAGAAGATGCCCGCAAGGGCGACAATCCGGAAGAACCAGTTTCTCCAAAGGACTTTCGACTCGAAGCCTGCGATCGTCAATATGTTCTTAATCGACATCATACCAGCGACACACCAAATTCGTTCTCCATAAAATATACATAAGCATGCTCAAGGTTCGGGTTAGCAACTTTCGCAGCCGGATGAGGTTGCTCTTTTGTAATGACCTGCACTTCCCATTGTCCATCGACAGGAATTGTTGATACCACCGGATATTTTGCTTTTATAGTATCAAACTCTTCATCATTCAACATGATCTGCCAGACATGCCCACGCACCTGCTCGATCATCCCTTCCGGCGAGCCCTTATAGGCAACCTCACCTTTATTCAACATCGCCATGTTATGACAGGTACTGCTGATATCTCCGACAATGTGTGTTGAGAGTATGATCGTCACGTCTTTTTGACTGAGATCAGAGAGAATGTTCCTGAAGCGAATCCGTTCTTCCGGATCAAGACCGGTAGTTGGCTCGTCAATCACCAGTAACCTCGGTTCACCAATCAGCGCCTGCGCAATTCCAAGTCGTCGTTTCATGCCGCCTGAAAGTTTGTTTGCCATTCGCTCACGCACATCGAGCAAGCCTACCTGATCAAGGAGTCTGTCGACTTTTGCTAACCGTTCTTTGCGCTTGAGTGAAGTAGAGAGTTGAGCCGCGTAATCCAGAAACTCCCACGTCTTTAGCTTCGAAAAAAATGTGAAATCCTGGGGAAGATACCCGACCAGTCTTCGGATCTCATCTCGGTGGGTATTGATGTTCATGCCATCCATGAGTATCGTTCCGGAAGTTGCTTTCTGCACTGTAACAAGAATTCGCATAAAGCTCGACTTACCGGCACCATTCGGTCCAAGCAATCCAAACATGCCACTTCCTATTTGAAGGTCGATGTTCTTAATGGCTGCATGGCCGTTGGGATAGATTTTGGAAAGTCCGTTGATCTCAATATTCATCGCTACGTTTTGTCTTTCTTGTTTTTCCTTCTGCGTATTGAGAAGAAGTTTTTCTGACTGTTTTGTTACAAGAATTTTCCAGATTATTGATATATCATCAACCTGCTGCTCTCATCTTTCTTTAACTGAATCTCGCCGATATCCGTCAGGCGCAATAATGTTCCGTCTTTGATATCGCCTTGCACAACCCCGAGAGGAGAGTAGATGTTTACTTCTGATTTCTCCATTCTTCCCGACAGGGTATCAATTTTTGTTTCGGAAATATCCAGGTGAGACAGAGACATATCGACGTTCATTGCTGTGATTCTGCTGTCCATCATCGAGATGCTGCCTGACGCCTGTACAATATTCAATTGCGCTGGCAGCAGTCCCCTAACACTAGCCTTGGCGTTCGCAAGTGTAATTCCCTTTAAGCTTGCTTTGGGAACGTATACGGAAATCCTGATCGATTCAAAGTCTTCTGACTGAAGATCGGACAACGTAAGTGTGTCGCCGGAAATCCGGTATGTCAATTTTGCGAGCAGGTTCCCGGAGAGGCTGCGCACTTCCAGTTCGGCGCGATCTGACCCGATCACACTTACGTGTTTATCGATGCCGTTTACTACGAGATAAGAAACGCCTGAAATATCTACTGTTTCGGCAATGCTATTCTTGTCGTTGACAATGTTTGGAATGCCGGTAAACCTGACCTCTGCGATGGCAGCAGTGAGGTAAAGGAAAATGAATCCAAAAAAACCGAGTAGTATCTTATTACTTAATCTCATATTGTTCCGTTCAAGGTTCCTAAATGTTGTTTCAAGTCATCGGCCGTGATACCGATCAATGCAGCCTGCTTCAAAAATTCAGGTAAGACTTTATTGAAGAATTCATGCCTTTTGTCTTTAAGAATAATTTTTTTTGCCTCCGGATGTACGAAGTATCCGATACCTCTCTGATTTTCGATTATGTTCATTGACTGAAGTTCACTGTAGGTTCGCATAATGGTATTGGGGTTCACGCCCATTTCAGCAGCCAGCTCTCTGACCGATGGGATCTTTTCACCTGCGGGAAATTCGCCACTGACGACTTTCTCGGTGATGGTATCTGCGATCTGCAGAAATATGCTCTTGCCGTTTTCAAACTGCATCATCTTACACCTCCCGCTCTTTTAATTTCAGATACGCCACGAAGAGCATCACGATGGTGGCAGCAAACAGCGCAATGCTGACGGCCACCAGCGCCCGTTCCTCCTCAAGCGGAATTAATACCATGCTTTCAGGAGGATTATATCTCCCAACCCCCAAAGGCTCGATGAGGATGTAGCTATAGCCTCCAAAGAACATGACCACAAGGGCAACTGCGAAAAGTGATTTCACCAGGGGCTGTTTAGTGAACATAGCTGCTCCCGTGAAGGCGAGCGAAAGCACAAATAATACGCCGCCTGTTATCAGCGCATACATGAGCGAAAGATAGTCGGGGGGAATGTCGTCAAGCTTTACCAGATACTGGATGCCGACGGGTTCGAACATTTCTTCCATGAATATGTCAAAGAAATACCCCTGCATATTGAATGTTATCCAGTACAACAAAGGCAGTATTAGCAGCGTGAGGACGATACGGTTGATAAATTCGAAAACAAATTTTTCGAATGCGGATGAAGGTGTCATCAGGTAATGTATGGTGCTCTCCTTTGCACGGAATGCCGGAAAGGAGTGACCGACGTATAGAATACCAAATACCGTAACGAGCGCTGCAAGCAAACCCTGAAAGATGTCCAACCGATGTGGATGAAGGTCGTTGCCAACCTGTGCGATGGATAATATGATGAAGATGACGCCGATATATGCGACTGTCGATAACAACAGAAATTGTGTATTGTGAATGAAGTTCTGTTTGAACAACAACTGCAATCGCTTTCCACTGAATATATTATTGGACATACGCTTTCATTTTTTCGGTTCCATTGGAAATTGCATTGAACAATAATTCAATGTCGACTGAGGATTCGCTGCCTTGCTGCGGTGTGATGACTTTGTAACCGCCAGGCACCATCTCGTGATACAAAATGTTTTCACCTTCAGGTGACGACGTGGTGGCGAAATGAAGTTTGGAGGAGATCTCGTAAAGATTCTTCTGCATGATAAATCTTCCTTTCTCCAGCATCAGTACCCTGTCGATGAGATTCTCCACATCCCGGACCTGATGTGTCGATATAATCACAAGCTGATCCTCATCAAGGGAACCAGCCATTACTCTTCTGAAGATTGCCTTCGACGGAATGTCCAGACCATTTGTTGGCTCATCTAAAACCAGTAGCCGGCACTTTGTCGACAACGCGAAAGAGATCAAAAATTTCTTTTTCTGTCCGTACGAAAGTTGATTGAGTCGTTTGTTATCAGGCAATTCAAAGTCAGCAATTAATCGTTTGAGGAGCTGTTCATCGAAGCGCGGATAGAATCCCGCATTTGCTTTTACATAGTTCCTGATTGAAATGGCGGGGTGGTGAAACTCTTCGGGCAGGAAGTAGATATCCTGGAGTAAAGATGGCTGGCGTGCTGCGGGTTCGTGCTCCATGATGCGCAACGACCCATCTGTGGGCTGCAGCAATCCAATCATCAGTTTCAGCAAACTTGTTTTTCCGGCGCCGTTTTTACCGAGCAGTCCCACGATGCTTCCAGACGACAGTTCACAGTTCAGATCCTGGAAGAGTGGTGCCTGCTTCCTTGAATAGCTGAACTTTAAGTTATTGATAGTAAGCATTCTAAGTGATTTACTGTATTACTTAACTAGTACGGTACAATAGTGGCAAATTGTTTCCAGATTTGCAAATCATTTTGGCAGGAGAGGAGTATTTTAATGAGATTATTAGTTCAGTGGGCGATGGCAACTGACCGATCCGAGTGTTGTATCGAAGGGGTTTGGGCATACACACGCCTTGCCAGCAACGGAGCATTGAATATTTGGCGTATCCGGAGGCATCGAATAATGGCCGCTGCATGCTGAAAGACAAAATTCATTATTTATTACAACGGCTCCGGCCAGCGCACTAAGTCCGAAATACTTTTCTTTGAGACAATACCGCAATTTGGATGATGGCAGCGTATGACTAATTCACCATATTGTGTACCTAATCTTTCAACATGATAAAAAGACTTGTAGTTGCGTCTATCCTTCTTGGTTGCGTATCAGTAATCCTGTTTATCAGCGTCAATGATCAACCCCCTAAAACTGAAAAAGCTGCTTTAGCTATTGACGGGCCGGACAAGGCGCATCTCCTCAACTATTGGATGATCCAGGACCGATCATCCGGCCGCATTCCGTACGAGCGAATGCTGCGCGCCAAAGAAGACGAGAGTTACGCCAGATCCAAAACAGAAACGGATTTCAACTGGACAAACTGGGATACAAAAATCCCTGGTCGCGGGCGTGTAGCTTTCTTTCATAAACCGTCGGAAACACTTTTTACCGGCTCGGTCAGTGGCGGACTTTGGAAGAATACAGATTACGCAAACAATGGGAGCTGGAATACGGTAGAAGACTTTGAAGGTGCGGCTGTGAATTGCATGACCCAGGATCCAAATAACGAGAACACCTTATATATCGGAACAGGTGAATCCTTTACAGCATTTGTCAACTATCGTGAATCCACCGCGCTCGGCACCGGAATCTTCAAATCGACAGATGCAGGTAATACCTGGACAAAAATCGCAGGAACGGAAAACTTTTACTTTGTGAATGACATGATCGTTCGGGATGAAGCAGGTACAAGCGTAATGTATATTGCGGCGGGGTCAGGCAGTTACCGCGGGGCAGATTTTAAAAGCGAGGGTCTTTATCGTTCTGCTGATGAAGGCGCAACCTGGACGCAGGTGTTGCCATTTTTGACCGGTACAAATGAACAATATGCGGTGGCCGACCTGGAGCTCACATCCACTAACAGGCTATACGCAACAACGCAGCGAAACATGAACGAGAGGGGAGGCGGTGTCATCTGGTATTCTGACAACGGAACCACATGGAATTCCTATACCGGATTTGCCAACGCTACTTCAACCATGCCAGGTTGGTACGCGGGCAGGGCTGTCGTCAGGCATGCCCCTTCCAATGCCGCGCACGTTTATGCAATTTTCACGCGCGGCTTTTATAATAATCTCAACCAACTTCGTGATTACGCCACAGAACTCCGTCACAGCACCGATGGCGGCACTTCCTGGACGTTTATTCCGCTACCTGGACAGGCAGAATGGGCAAATATTCCATGGCATGCCCTTAGCCTCGCCGTTGATCCAACCAACGAAAACAAAATCGTTATCGGCGGCCTGGATGTATTCGTACTCAATAATACACAGGCGCCGGCCATTACTCCTCTGAGTTGGATCAGAGCGTCAGATTGGGTCGCGATGTATTACCTGCACGATCCAAACATCCCACAAGAGGAAAAGGATCTCATCGCGAAGCAATATGTGCATGGTGATATTCATGATTTGAATTTCTTTAATGCTAATTCGGACGACATGCTTATAACAACAGATGGCGGTGTCTTCCTCACAAATGATATGAGTGTTACCATCTCAACAGATCCTGAAACCTCAGAGCCTCCAACGTTCCGACAGCTTAATAATGGATTAAACACAACGCAGTTCTACCATGCGAGCCTTCATCCGGATAAAGGCGTCTCAAAAGTTGTAGGTGGAGCGCAGGATAACGGTTGCCTTTATGTTGATAATGACAACGGCGATGAAACGATGATCTCTGGCGGTGATGGCGGCTATTGCTTCTGGGATTCCGATCATCCGGAGTTAAAGATCTCAACTGGCTATGGTAACTTATTTTTTATTCACCGTGGTAGCGAGACATTCGTTACTGGGCCAGTCAACGGCCTCTTCGTAAACCCAATGGATTACGATGACCAGGCAAATCTCTTATACACCAATGCGGCAACGAGCTCTTTTGGTGGACTTTATCCGCAATTCAAGACCCGGTATTACGATACCCTTGAAATCCTGAACGTTAACAAGTATCTGCAAACCGATGACCATGATCTGGACACGGTATCGTTCATAAAATTAAACGCCGGATTAAAGGAGGCGATCACAGCAATCAAGCTTTCGAAACATTCGCCAGGTCTTAACAAGAGCGCAATTATCGGAACAGAGAAAGGTAAACTATTTAAATTGACTGGACTTCCTAAATCGGTGAACACGGTTCGTATCGACAAAAACCTTCCTTCAGGTTATATTTCATCTGTCGACATCGGTGCGGATGAAAATACATTCCTTGCAACAATCAGTAATTTTGGAATGCAATCTGTCTGGGTAACATACAACGGTGGAACTACCTGGCAGAGTTTGGAGCACGACCTTCCTGATATGCCTGTGCGGTGGGGATTATTCAATCCCTTCGATGACAAAAAAGTCGTCATTGCAACAGAGGCAGGAGTCTGGGGCTTAGAAAATACCCTGAGCGGCAGCCAATGGACGTCTTACAACAATGGTTTACCAACCACGCGCGTTGACATGATCGACATCCGGGAATCCGATAGCACCATTCTAGCTGTAACACACGGACACGGGTTATGGACTGGCAAGTTAAATCAAGGTGAGATTGTCGAGGTTCTTATCACCTCGGCGGAAGGCCACCCAACAAAAAGCACTTTTGTCTATCCTAATCCGGCTACAGATCTCATCACTGTCAAAGACGTGCGTGTTTCACAGATCGTCTTTCGCACTGCTGAAGGTAGAAAGGTCGGCGCTGTACCTGTAAAGGATTCACAAGCTGACATCCACCAGATTCAAAAGGGCATGTATGTAATTGAGTTGTTGGATCGGGATAATCGCCGCGTGGGAGGTCAGAAACTCATTAAGCAATAGTGCTTCAACTGTCAAAGCAGACGGATCCGCGAATAGTAACTCCTTTTATAACCTCGTCTCGGAGTCATCGTTTTCGCCTCCGTGAATAGGTCGAGGATATTTCTTTAACCTTTTGTGATGGCGGAAGTATGCTTCTTTGAGACCGGGCGTTGTATCCATCAAATACTCAGCCTACCTGACTTGTGAAGGAAGGATGCCGCATTTCTTTTTGAATGCTGCTGAAAATTTACTGCGGTTCGCGTAGCTGAATTTTCTCGCCACTTGCGCTATTGAATAATCGCCAGAACCGAGGCATTCCTGCGCCTTTTTCATTTGCAAACTTATGAAATACTGGAGTGGGGTGGTATTGTACAGATAGCGGAAACATTCCTTAAGCTTTGTTTCTGATAATCCGGCTTCCCGCGCGAGGTAGCTGATACCCGGAAACTTAACGTAAATGTGGCCTTTCATGATTTCCAATACCTGCAACACTCTCATCCGGTCAAGATTACTGAGAAGGAAATGTTTTTCGTTCACACCATCGGCTTGCAATTTTTGAACGAAGAAAAGAATGAAATTGAGTGCTGCCTTTCGCATTCGGGTGCTATAATTCTTCGAGGCTGGGTCCTCCTTTGTAACAAGCTGCGCTAGTTTTTCGATATTGAATAGGAGGTTGCCTTCGGCATGCTGACAGATCAGGTAATCGCGGTCTGAATGTATAAAGCTGAGCAGCTCCTTCGATTGTTTACGGCCAAGCTGGAAAAGATAATTCTCAAGCCATTCCTTCGTGAAGTATAACGACAGGTAACGGCCCCTTGTTCCGTGAAAATGGTGGTGGTCAACTCTTGCCTCCGGTTTGAAAATAAGCCAGGAGTTGTCAGAATAGGCAATTCCATTTGCCAATGAGTTTATTTTTTTAGCAAACTGGTCTATGCGTAATGACAGACAATAGTATTTGCCTTGAACACTTTTGTCGAGTTGAGATTTGAAGCATATGTTGGCTGTGAAATACGCTTCAGAGTAAACAACAAACAATTCATCCTTAACATTTCGATGAAAAGTAACAATATCAAGAAAGGGTGTTTTCGCGGAAATACATTGCCTGACACTGTTGTATTTTGCAAATGGAAGCCTGCTAAGGCGTTCCATCATCGATTGCGGAGAATTCACTATATAAGGGATCTCTAAAAATCCATCTGTGTTTGCAGCCAGCGGTATATGCGGTTTAGCCTGTTTAGGTTTTATATGTGCATTTGCTCGCAGCGGCATTCTCCATACAATATAAATCGAAGCTACAAGATTAATTACCATGCTCCAATAAGACGGATTTTAACGCGATGATAGGAGATCACGAGCAATTACGCTATCTTCAGTTAGCTTTAAATCTCGTTAAACCCCATGAAACGAATATTATCTCCGATGCCCGGCCTGGGCTTTGTCCGGCTTTTCTTCTTTTTGGTTCCCTGCCAGTTTAATCCAGTTGAAAAGCAAAGGCTATTTGTCATCAGCACCTGTAGTGGCTGTAGCAATAGCATGAAGTAATTGCCACACGACTTAAAGAGCAATGACTTCACGTTTCTTGCTTACAGAAAGACTGCTCAGCAGAATCGCTGCTTTAGGATTTTGTTTATGTGCATTCGTCACAACGGGATCGCTTGCTCTACAAACCGATTCAACAATCCGGCCAGTGGAGCACGCGTCAGTAATCGACACCAGGGCAAATGAACCTATCCGCATTTTGTCTATGCGAATTCCTTTCAGCATCTCACCGATCAGTGGCAGGCATCAATTATCGTTTGATGCACACTTTGGCAATACATGGAATCCCTCAGGAGTGCTGGAGTATCCAAAAGCTGAAGAGCCTTATCCCGACAAAGCGTGGGAAGCGCAATTCCATCCACTTTATGCAGACGATCCGCAGCGCTATCAGTTTTACTCAGTTGATGGCGTTATTCGCAGTGGCACATTGACATATACACGCAAAATCAGAGATTTTAGTGAGATCTATTCAGCGATCAATTTCAACGTACTGGTAGATGGAAACAGTTGGATCGATGCGCCGGTAAAAGACAAAACGATCGAAATGTTTCATCGTCTTTTACTTGGGCAAAGCGACCCCTTTCGAAGACACGAGAATGGATTTAACAGAACGGAGATGAAATTCACCGATCGTGATGGAAGAACTTATGAGGTCATGCCCAATCGACCTTTTGCAGGAACATACGACATTGGTTACAGATACTTTAAAAAGCTGGTGGCGCGCAGTTCTGTTTTGTGGAGTCTGAACTTTGGTCTTCAGGTTGGCATTCCGCTTAGTCGCGCAAGACAACATCTTAGCGGTGGGTTGATAGGAGGGACATCGGTTACCAAACAGTTCAACAGGACCTACGGAATCACGTGCGCCCTGGGCCTTGTTATGCAAAACGATAAATTATTAGCCGTAAGGCGGGAATATCATGATATGAATTATGCCAATATTGTTTCAGGATATCGCATTCTTTTGGGCCAGAATTTTTACTTCAGGAGTGGTCAGCGTTTTACCATCGGGATTGAAATGCAAGGAGCTACAGCACCGTTGAGTAGAAGGCAACGGGTAACGGCCCCGTACTTAACCCCTGAAGATATTGGAGTACAATCCAGCTATGCGCCTGAGCAGTGGACCCTAGATCGTCAGATCAACATCACTAACCAGCGCAGGGCTGCACGTTCGCTTATCCGCGGAAGCGAGTTTCTGTCATTGAATTTTTCGTACCGTTTCGGTAAATCGGATTGCCCGCCAACGGTAACCTTGTATTTTCAGGAAGACTGGACCATTCTTTACGACACCGATGGAACGACACTACCATTATTTGCTTTGTCCAACAATACACAGGATTTTGGCGCTGGAATAAAATTCAGTAAGGCTTTTTAGCCTGGAACAGCGCAGGGCTGCCCTTATCCGCGGAAGCGAGTTGCGCTCGGATTTCTTACTATTTCACCCAAAAAAACATTTAATAAAAAGGGAGCACGTTCTGTGATCCCTTTTTATTAAATAATAATGCGATCGTTACTGTGCCGGATATTCGTTGCTGACATTAAATACAACGACAGCGGTATCACCTGGTATGCCCTTGCCATTTTTTTCAGGGTAGGCGATGGCCGTTAACGTATAGCTCCCTATATCGAGCCTTCCCATCTTGTAGTCTCCGTGATCGTCACCATAGAGCGCAAATGGTGCGGTATTATCATGGAATTTTTTTCCGTTCAAAAAGAATTCAATGGAGCCAGTCTTGTCGTCATTTGCTTCTGCTCTGATGTTCACACCGGCCATGTTGATGGTATATCCGTCAGTCAACACTTCATACTCATCATCATATGCCGCAGCGATGAGTGTGAAATTTCCGATAGCAGGCACATCTGAAACAACAGCAACTTCATCAAAGAAAAACTGCCATTCATTTTCGTAGAAATATTCGAAAATGTACCGATATGTCTCATTTGCCTGAACGTTGTCGTCAATGTAAGTGTAAGCCTCGCCGGGAGCGACAGAAAATTCGGTAATGATGGTTCCATTCTGGAGGAATGAAACGCCTTCGCGGATCAGGTCTCCATTGAGCGTTTCCGATGTTGTGTTGACGAAGGAAAACTTCACCGTACCATTCGACTGTGCTTCGTAAGAGTAGGCTACAGCCGATGCTAAGTCCGATTGGGCCGTGATGTTATAGTCTTCACCCGAGACTTTCTGATTTTCCTGAGGCGCGATGTTCAGGTCAGAGCAACCAATAATGGCAAATGCTGCCATCAGGGCAAGAAGTGTCTTTTTCATAATTCAAGGATTGTTTATAGATCTCTGACCTCGTAAAAAAAGGATGCCCACACCACCCTTACTTTAGTTGTGTCGTATCGTGAGGAACGGAGATAGAAGTCATTTCTGTGAACGGTATCGGGGAGCACGAATGTTGTGGTTAAAATCCCAAAAGGTAGGAGTATTAGCCGCTGTAAGACCAAAGATGACTTGTGATCGCTAAGCGGAAATAGAGTACCTAATGCTCCAATTGAACAACGTTATGCACGTAATCCCAGCGAATTTCCGAATCACACGATAGTCAAATATCCAGGCACTGTTGCGTTATGTGCATCACTCCACCCTGAGATTATCCACAGGGTTTGTATTGGCCGCCTTCCAGGTCTGCGAGAAAATGGTTGTCAACCCGAGGGCTGACACCACCACAAGGCTTATGATGATATCAAAAACACCAATGGGTGCATGATAATACTGAGCCTCCTGCAACATCAACTCCATTAAAATATAAACGGCTGGAATGGTAATGACGCCCGCTGTGGCCAACAGCACGATGAAGTCCTTTGATAGGAGGTACACCAGACTTTCGGAGGAAGCGCCCATCACTTTGCGGATGCTCACTTCTTTCACCCTGTTTTTAACTGTAAACACCACTGTCCCTAATAAACCCAGACACGCGATGGTGATGGCCAACAATCCCATGAAGCCCCACATCTTCACAATTCTTCCGTAA
>DASPJN010000075.1:0-32979 GCA_035628595.1 Chryseosolibacter sp. | reverse complement strand
TCGCTAGAGGCTTATACTTTATTTTCGTTGCAGCCGACAGAAAAGGCAGGATGCTCCTGGTTGCCCACTAGCCCTCGTCGAGCCCGGCTCAAATATCACAACATCACTAAATCACTACTATGGTTATCTCAACTGTGGTAGGGATTTTTTATTTCCACCAAACCTTAAACTATCTTAAAGTTGGACAATTTCGGACATCAAACTTTCTGCTAGTATTTCAAGCTCGTCTTCGGCACAAAGACCCGCAACGATTGAGGCATCATCTGGATTTTAAAATGCGTGTCGACACCGCATGGCTCGCCGTCAATGTGGAACGCAACGGGTTTGTCCACACGTATTTCGAGGTCTTTCGTTTCGATGAACTCGCAGAATGAGCTGTTTCTGATCGATCCGTTGAAGAAGTTGTATATGAAATCGAGCCTGTAGGGTGGGACTTTCTTTAAGAAGCAGACGTGCAGGATCCCGTCACACACTGATGCAGCCGGCGCAATGCGCGCGTTATTCCCGTATTGCGATGAGTTTGCAACAGCAATCACAAAAGCCTTTCGTTTAACGGTCGACGATTCCTGAATGATATCGGCCTCGAATTCTTTAAATGACATGAATTCATTGAGCGTAACTTTCGCGTAGCCTTTCAGGCCACGCTTCACATTGCCGGCAAATAGATTGGCAACGTGTCCGTCGAAGCCGATCCCTGATATGTTTAGTGATAGTCTGTCGTTGATCTTAAACGTATCCATGGCGATAAGCTGGCTTTCGAACAGCACTTTCAAAGCAGCCCTCATTTTCATTGGAATGCCAAGGTGCCTTGCCAATCCATTGCCCGAACCTTTTGGAATAATTCCCATCGGTACGGATGAATGTAATAGTCCCGATGCCACTTCGTTAACCGTTCCATCTCCACCCACAGCAACAACGAGGTCAGCGCTTTTATCCGTGACGAGGTTTCTTGCCAGTTCCGTTGCGTGACCACGACCTGTGGTGAATTCAATTCTGCATTCAATATTCTGCCGGGCGCATTCGTCAATAATATTGTCCTCGAGATCCTGCTGGTAGCCTGGTCCCGAAAATTTGTTGACTATAAATAATACCTTCTTAATTGCGATATTCACGATTCAAGGTTACAAATTTTTGTTGATATGGACTTTACACCACGCAAGCTTATGTTCAAGGCATGGAACACGGAAACGAAACTGTTGATGCGTCTGAATGCCATTGATTGCAAACGTGGCGAGTTGGTTAAAAAAGATCATATCCTGTTGCAGTTCACAGGACTGTACGATGTAGAAGGAGAGGAGATTTATGATATGGATATATTATTGAAGGGCGCTGATAAATATCTCATCATCTGGGACGATGAACGCAACGGCTGGATGATCGCTTCATTTCCCGATCGCAAAAACCCGCATCCACTTACAAAGGAGAAAGTAATCAACGCCAAGCGTCTTTGGAGTTACTTCGAAGCACAGAAGTAATCCTGTCTGCTACGAAAGTGCGCATCTTCTCGATCTGTTACTTCACTGACCCGTTCGGTAACGAACTAATCCTTAGTCGCCAACGTCCGATGCACTCACTTCTAAGATCCTAAATCGTCACTCGTCAATCGTAAATCAGCACTCGCACCTGCATGGATCGTTTTCGCCGAAGGCGTCTTTGTGTCTCTTGTATTTTGGTAGGATCAGCAGCGCTTGTAAGATTGCACCAGCGCTTTGCTTACACATGTTTTTCTCAGCGTCCTTTGCCCCCGCGTCTCAGCGGTGATTGTATTTTTGCATTTCTCCATTGCCGAAGGCAACCTTTGCGTTCGTGTATTTTCCAATTAGAAAAGCTTACGTCATAGTTCGCAGGCATTGGTTGAAGACTTCCAATGCATTTCTTTGCGATTTCTTAGCGCCGCGTAAGCGGTAGCGCCTTAGCGGTGATGATCCTTACCCAATACTTCTAAAATCAAAAACCCTTAATCGACAATCGTATATCAGTATTTCTTTGTCTTCGGCATTGTGTATCATACTGCTGATCACCTTGCAATCGCGGGATTCCGCAGATAAAGTTTGCATTTCATAGGAAACGCGCAGTCGCGGGATGACCGGTTTGGTTTCAACGTGTAGCGCGAATCCTGAGCCCGGCCTGCGCGCAAGAGAGCAGCGCGCGAAGGATCTTCTCAATCTGTAATCACATCCAGGACGTTCGGCAGGAAGCACCCTTAATCACCAACGCCCGATGCATTCACTTCTAAAATCAAAAACCGTTAATCGACAATCGTATATGAATCGTATATCAGTATTTCTTTGTCTTCGGCATCGTGTGTCATACTGCTGATCACCTTGCAATCGGGGGGATCTCGCAGATAAAGTTTGCATTTCAAAGGGAACGCGCAGTAGCGGGATGACGGTTTGGTTTCAACGTGTAGTGCGAATCCTGAGCCCGGCCTGCGCGCAAGAGAGCAGCGCGCGAAGGATCTTCTCAATCTGTAATCACATCCAGGACGTTCGGCAGGAAGCGCCCTTAATCACCAACGCCCGATGCATTCACTTCTAAAATCGAAAACCGTTAATCGACAATCGTATATCAGTATTGGTTTTCGCCCCAAGGACACTAAGCGCTTTTGAACGTTGCGCCTCATTTCGATCCGTGCGATTCCTGAGCCCGGCCTGCGCGAATGCCAGCAGCGCGCGAAGGATCTTCTCAAGCTGTAATCACATCCAGGGCGTACGGCAGGAAGCACCCTTAATCACCAACGCCCGATGCATTCACTTCTAAAATCGAAAACCGTTAATCGAAAATCGTATATCAGTATTTCTTTCGCCAGGAGATAACAAAGTCACTATCGCGTCGATCCATGCATGTCGGCATCGTGCATCATACTGCTGATCACCTTGCAATCGGGGGGATCCCGCAGATAAAGTTTGCATTTCATAGGGAACGCGCAGTAGCGGGATGACGGTTTGGTTTCAAGGTGTAGTGCGAATCCTGAGCCCGGCCTGCGCGAATGCCAGCAGCGCGCGAAGGATCTTCTCAATCTGTGATCACATCCAGGACGTTCGGTAAGAAGCACCCTTAATCACCAACGCCCACTGTATTTAAATCCTAAATCTAAAATCCTAAATCTAAAATCCTAATCTCAACTCCCGACTTTCTCCTGAATGTATTTCACCGCTTGTCCGAACGTCTGCAGTTTCTCTGCATCATCATCAGGAATACGAATGTCAAATGTCTGTTCGAATTCCATCACGATCTCCGCGTAGTCGAGCGAATCGATCCCAAGGTCTTTTACAAAGTTTGCGTCAGGTGTGATCTCTGATTCAGCAATACCGAGTTTGTCTTTCAGAATCTCAGTAACCTTCTTGGGAATATCGTGCATAAGCGTGTTTAAAGGAGTGGTAAATGTATTAAATCGCTAACACCCTTGCAATACGGTGTGATGCGTGGCGGCCCTTAGTTTCTCTTCCATCCTGCAGGGTCAACGCGCCATGCTTTCAGTGAGATCATTTGTTCGGGCGTGATGTAGTTTGCCTGTAACGCGAAGTTGAGTAAATGACCATAGTCACTTAAGCTTACCAGGTTTACATCGGCATCTTTGAAATTGTTGGTGGCTACATCGAAGCCGTAATTGAAGATGCATACCATTCCTACAACATGGAAACCCGCGTCGCGCAGCGCCTGTACCGCCTTCAGTGAGCTGCCCCCGGTAGAGACCAGGTCTTCGATCACCACGACTTTTTGGCCTTTGGTAATTTTTCCTTCGATCAGGTTTTCCATACCATGATCCTTCGGCTTCGGACGAACATACAGGAACGGCAAGCTCAACGCATCTGCTACGAGCGCCCCTTGGGCAATTCCCGCCGTCGCGACGCCTGCAACCGCTTCTACATCCGTGAAATGCGTACGAATCGCATCCGCCAGTCCATGCTTTATAGATGTGCGAATTTCAGGAAACGACAGCGACAGGCGGTTATCGCAATAAATGGGCGATTTCCAGCCCGAGCTCCATGTAAATGGCTTGTCCGTGTTGAGTTTAATTGCCTGGATTTTCAGCAGCATTTCTGCAACGGCTCCGGCAGTGGCTTCAAGTACTTTGATTGACATGCGCGCAAAATTAATGGAATTCCGGCAACCGACGCTTTCATTGATAAAAATGACGTTATCGTCGGGCCTTGTGACTGTCTTGCTATGGATTTTGAAGCTTTTATTTTTTAAAGCTTTGGCGGGTGGAAAAATATTTATTCTTTTGCGAACGTAGGTTTGATATTTTCTGATGGTCATTTTCATCAACGACATCCCGGTAACCATTTTTAAGACCGATGAGCAGCCTGATCCGGGCCGGATTAATCACACCATTGATGCAGCAACCGAGCCGATCACACAGGCAAAGTTTATCAACCACGTCCTGATCAGAAATATCACCGAAGAACACCTCGACACGATTTTACAACTTCTTGATTCCAAAGTTCCCACTAACCTGCTTTCGCTTTTTATTGTCGTGAGTGATTACGAGGCGATGAAGGCCGTTTTTAAGGGGAAATTTAAGGTGATCAAAGCTGCGGGCGGATTGATCAGGAAAAAGGAAAAGTTCCTGATGATCTACAGAATGAAAAAGTGGGACTTGCCAAAAGGAAAGAAAGAAAAAGCCGAGAAGAGCAAGGAGACTGCTGTGCGCGAGGTTGAAGAGGAGTGTAACGTCACCGTTAAGCCTGGAAAAAAGATCTGCACCACGTGGCATACCTACACCATGAACAAACGTGCCATGCTCAAGCAAACGAAATGGTATTACATGGATTGTGTCGATGATAGCAAGATGAAACCAGAGGTGACTGAAGATATTGAAGACATCCGGTGGATGACGCAGAAAGAAGTGTATCATGCTTTGGAACACTCCTACAAATCAATCAGCTACGTCTTCGAGCGTTACTACGCGAAAGCTTCAATTAAACCGTCGAAGTAACACTACGTCTCTGCAACGTTAATATCATACGGCAGAAAATCTGACACATCACCACCATACCTGTGCACTTCACGGATAATCGAGGAGCTGATCCATGCATATTGCGGAGAGGTGATCAGGAAAACGGATTCAAGCTCGTGGTATAATTTACGGTTCATCTGCGAGATACTGTTCTCGTATTCGTAGTCTGTTGTGTTACGAATACCGCGGAGAAGGAATTTCGCGTCGTGCCTGCGGGCGAACTCTGCCGTAAGCTCGGCGTAGGTGGCCACCCGGATGTTTGGATAATTCCTGAAAGTATATTCAATGTATTTCACCATCAGGTCGATTGCGAAATAACGGTTGCTTTTCTGACTGTTATACCCGATAGCGATAATGATCTCGTCAAATAATTGCAGTCCGCGCTTCACGATATCTTCGTGTCCCTTCGTAAATGGATCGAACGAACCGGGAAACAACGCAATTTTCTTTTCCATGATTAAGTATTACTGATTGCCTTTCGATTTCGTGGCTGTGAACAAATACATGTTGTAGAGATCGAAGAAATGATGATCCTGAACTTCGTCAAAGATGTAGCCGAATTTCAGGAAAGAAGGACGGTTTCCGAACACAACGTTGCTGATGTATTTGTAGAACTCGTGATAGTGCGGAGAATTTTTTCCGATGTATCCCCACAACATGACGCGGCTCGTGCGCTGATCATGTTGAAGCGATTTCATCACAAGCATGATGTAGCGAATGTAATCCGAAAAATGTTTTATCGTGAATTGGTTGTAGTAAACAAGTTTCTGTCCGCTGTACGATAATATGTGAAGCTTGAACCGGTCAACGTAGATGTATAGATAATTTTCTTTGCTCCCCGAAGCGAACTTTGTGACACCCTCTATGAGCGCCGCCGACTGGTGGATGAACAAGGGCGGATTTGACGGATAGATGTTACGCAGCCACGCATGCAACGCTTTGTTGACGGCGAAAACAGTTACGGCGTTGCAGGCCGGATTGGGAATGGCTAGTATTTCTTCTTCGCTGTTGTCAATAACTGCGTTGTACTTCAGGTAGTCTTCATTGGCTTCAGCGACGTAAAGCGCCTGCGGTACCTGTACAAACTTGCTGTTCTTAATGCCTATTTTGATTTGTTTCCAGAATGCAGCCTTCAGAAAAGCATGGGCTTCAAAAAGGTCAGCGAGCACATGCATTAATTCCGTGTTGGAGCTTAACGCAGGAAACACATAGTCCTCCAGAAGGAGTTGGCGGTTGTCCTCAGCGTCAATTACGCCCACTTGCAAATCGCGAACCCCAATATTGATCAGAAGATAGTATTGATCAACCTTCTCCACCTCAAATCGGTCGTCCTTGATTTTCTTGATCAGCTTGTAATGAAGCGATGCTGTCTGCAAGTTCCTGTAGTTAAGGGATTTGATGCTTACTCCGTACAATAATAGATATTTTAAAAAAGATTACGAAGCGTATCACTGACAGATTGCATCCGACGGATAAAAAACAGTCGATGATTCGAAGAAGGTATACAGAAACTGTGTGGCTTATATGCAATAGAAACCCGAGAGCAACTTCAGTTCATCGATAGTATTGACGAATCTGAAAATGCCGTGAACTTCATGCGCTTTTCGCGATTTAATTTCAGGCATCGTAAGATATGCGACAGATTTAATGATCTGAATTTCCGGGTCGTAACCGGTGGTGATGCTTCCATCGACATGAACTACTTCGTAAAATATTTCGACTGAATGAATCGGCCGTGCAATGTATTCGCAACCAAAAAGAAAGCGGCCTGTTTTTATATCGAGACCTGTTTCTTCCTTGAACTCACGAATCATTGTCTGCTCGATTGAATCGCCAAATACAACACCACCACCGGGTGGCGCCCAGAAGTCGCCATCGGTCACGCCTGCATGATTCACCATCAGGATAGCCTCACCTTTTATGCAGATCCCGCAGGCACGTATCCGCACCTGATTTCCATAAACACGGGCGACATCATTATCCATCGGCAGATTTGTAAAGTTAATTATATGTTAAAAATGGCGCAGTTCACGACAATTTAAGCCCGATCGTGCCATTCATGAGCTATAAGCCTGAAAACTGATTTTTGGAATCAAGTTTGATGATTAAATTTGTAAAAAATCAGAAGTATGAAGAAGTATTTGTTTTTAGTGCTTGTACTCGGCTTTGGCTTCACAGCCTTTGCGCAGGAAGAAAAAGTTGATGGGCCGGTAATAACCTGGGAAAAGAAAACGCACGACTTCGGCGATATTTTTCAAGGTGATAAAGTAGAACACACATTTTATTTTACCAACACCGGTAATGAACCTTTGATCATTACAAACGTGCAGGTTAGCTGCGGCTGTACTACACCAAAAGGCTGGCCGAGAGAACCAATCCCGCCAGGGGGTAAAGGTGAACTCACTGTTTCTTTCAACAGCGCGGGTAAAATGAATAAGCAGAATAAACCTGTGACGATCGTATCAAATGCTGTAAATGCAGATGGCGCATCGATTTCCTTCGCAGCGAATATTTTGGAAAAGAAGCCTCAATAAAAGAAACCGAATAAAGACGAAGCCGCCCTAATAAGCGGCTTTTTTTATTTTGATCTCACCACAGCGAGCAGCATAAACAACCATCCCGCTAGAAACGCAACACCACCCAGCGGCGTAACAGCCCCGAGAATTGTAATGCCTGTTAATGACAAAATATAAAGGCTGCCGCTGAAGACGATAATACCAATTCCAAAGCACATCGATGCTGTTCTGATCCTGGCGGAATAACCGATCTTTAACAGGATGCCGCTGGCAATCAGCGCGAGCGCATGAAAGAATTGATATCGCACAGCGAGCTCGTATGTTTCAACTCTCCCATTTTCAATCAATGTATTCTTCAACGCGTGTGCCCCGAATGCTCCCAGCGCTACCGATAAAAAGGCAAAGACAATTCCGGCAATCAGTGATGATTTGTGATTCATGTCAGTGATATGTTCGTCCGCCAAAAATTGCTGATCCTACCCTTATCATGGTGCTACCTTCCTCAATTGCGATCTGATAATCGGCGCTCATGCCCATTGACAGAATGTCGAACTGGAGCCCGTCAATATTCTTTGTCCGGATCTCGTCGAAGTGTTGTTTGAGTTGTTTGAATTCTTTCCTGATCTGATCTTCGTTCTCAGTGAGTGTCGCCATACCCATTAACCCGCGTATGTTGACAAATGAAAACTTCTCGCGCGAATATGCTTCAATCAAATAATCGAGTTCCTCCTCCGAAAATCCAAACTTGCTTTCCTCTTCCGCGATATGAATCTGTAACAAACAATTGACAACACGATCTATTTTAGCGGCTTGCTTGTTGATCTCTTCCAGCAGCTTAATGCTGTCAACGCCATGGATAAGCGACACGAACGGTACAATATGTTTTACCTTGTTGGATTGCAGATGCCCGATCATATGCCAATCAACATCCGCGGGGATGACCTCCGCTTTTGATCTCATTTCCTGAACCTTATTCTCGCCAAAGACTTTATGTCCGGCATCGTACGCCTGCATGATCGTCTCCACGGGATGTGTTTTCGTTACTGCGACAAGTGTGCATGTCGGCGGCAGCGTATTCTTAATTGCCGCAAGGTTTTCGGTTACTCCCATGCTGCAATCTAATCATGAGATTTCCTCAATATCTTACACCGGGTTAATAAATTTTGCTCATCCTGTCCGGAAAGGCTATTTTTGACCCCTTAAAGCAAAACTGGCACATGGCGATTATCGGCACGTTACTCAAAAAAGGCATACACATTCGTGAGATGCTGGAGCAGGAGTACACGTCACCTTTCGATCTTCAGAAAAAGGAACTCAAAGAACTGCTGATTACAGCGAATGCTACCGAATTCGGTAAGTACTATAACTTTTCACAAACACTTCACGGATTCCGAAAAGACGGGAAAGAGTTTTATAAACGTTTTCGCCAGAATGTGCCGATTCATACCTACAATAAGATCTATAACGAGTGGTGGCAGTTGGCACAGAAAGGGCAGAAAAATGTTTGCTGGCCTGGCCGTGTAAAATACTTTGCGTTGAGCTCGGGTACATCGGAGGCTTCGTCAAAATATATTCCTGTGACGAAGGACATGACGAAAGCAATTCAAAAGACGAGCGTGCGACAAATCCTCACGTTGTCAAAATATGACTTGCAGCCGGAAGTTTTTGAGGCCGGTATTCTGATGCTCGGTGGAAGCACGCACTTAAATAAACGCGGAAGTTTTTTCGAAGGTGATCTAAGTGGGATACAGGCGGCACGTTTGCCATTCTGGTTTCAGCATTTTTATAAGCCCGGTAAAAAAATAGCGAAGACACGCGCCTGGGATGCAAAGCTTGATGAGATCGCGCAGAATGCACGCTCATGGAACATCGGTATTGTCGTTGGCGTGCCGGCATGGATACAGATCCTGATTGAAAAGATTCTGAAATACCACAAGGCAAAAAACATTCATGAGATATGGCCCAATCTCATGGTGTATGTACACGGTGGCGTCTCTTTCGATCCGTACAAAAAAGGATTTGAAAAACTGTTGGGCCGCCCGATCTACTATATTGAAACCTATCTTGCCTCTGAAGGGTTTATAGCATTCCAGGCTTATCCGAATCGCAAGACGATGCGGCTGGTGTTAAACAATGGAATCTTCTATGAGTTTGTTCCTTTTGATAGTAAGAATTTCGATCACAACGGCGATATCAAAGCCGATGCTGAAACGTTTCTCATAGATGAAGTGGAGGAGGGTAAGGAATATGCAATACTACTTTCTACCTGTGCAGGCGCCTGGCGTTACCTGATCGGTGATGTCATCAAGTTCGTGTCGCTTGACGAATGTGAAGTTGTGATCACCGGCAGGACAAAGCACTTCCTGAGCCTGTGCGGTGAACATCTTTCGATTGAAAATATGAACAAGGCCATTGAGCTTGTTGCAAATGATCTCAATATTGCGATCCAGGAGTTTACCGTTGCCGGGATTCCGCATGATACGTTGTTTGCGCATCACTGGTTCATCGGCACAGATGACTTGGTTGACGCAAAGGTTCTGAAGGAGAAACTTGATCAACATTTAAAAGCACTTAATGATGATTATTCAGTTGAACGCAGTGCAGCGTTGAAGGAGGTGATTGTGGATGTATTGCCGGTCAGCAGGTTTTACAGTTGGATGGAGTCGAAAGGCAAGGTTGGCGGGCAGAATAAATTTCCCCGCGTAATGAAAAAAGCTCAGTTGGAAGACTGGCAAAGTTTTCTTCAAATTAAAAGATAAATGGAGGGCGCTATTAAAGGAATATTTTCAGGTATCGTACTCGCATTTCTTGTCGGGCCGGTTTTCTTTACAATTATTCAAACCAGTCTTGAGCGCGGATTCCGCAGTGGCTTTTTTGTTGCGGCTGGAGTGTCGCTAAGCGATGCACTGTATATCTCTATTTCGTATCTCGGCATCTACCAGATCTTCGACAACGGCAATTTCAGAGAGTATCTCGCTTATTTTGGCGGCATCGTACTGTTGCTCTTCGGATTGTACTACCTGATCATTAAAAACAAGCGCAAGAAATGTAACGGCCCTGAAAAAGTGTCTACAAGTAGTCCGTTTAAGCTATTAATGAAAGGCTTTATCATCAATGGGCTCAGTCCCATGGTGTTGATTTTCTGGATTGGAACAGTTGGTGTTGCGACAACCGAATTTGGCTACTCGACGCCAGCTGAAGCAATTCCCTACTTTGCTGCCATTGTAGCAACCGTTTTTGCTACGGATCTGTTGAAAGCGAAACTTGCTGACAAGCTGCGGTTGGTTATCACACCAGGATTCATTCGCACACTAAATATAGTCGTTGGCCTGGTAATGGTAATTTTCGGAGGAAGAATGATTGCAATTGCAGATCAGTTCACAACCTTTTGATTAGTCTTGCAACACGTTTGATACGAACGTGGATTTCAATAACAACCAAAGCAGGAACAATGCAACTGCCCACTGCAAGTAAATAAAATAGTAGTCTGAAGTGTCCTTGAATCTTGTCTCCTTTATCTCAGCTTTTTCATACTGATTGATCTTTTCAAAGACGTGCGCCAGGGCCTGGTTGTCCGTCGCGCGGAAAAACTCGCCGCCACCAATCTCTGCCATACTCTTCATTGTGCGTTCGTCGATTGAATTTTCGATCATGTGTGGTCTTCCAAAGAAATCTTTCCCGTAGGGCACAAGACCTTCTTTGCCGACAACAATTGTATAGATCTTGATGCCATACGCAGATGCAAGTTCAGCGGCCGTAATTGGGTCGATATTGCCCGCAGTGTTATCGCCATCGCTGAGTAGTATACAGACCTTTGAAACGGAAGTTGACTCGCGCATCCTGTTCGTAACAACCGCCATCGCGCTGCCAATAGCGGTACCGCGACTTTCAATCATTTCAAAACTAATGTCTTTGATATAGGACCTCAGCAGATCATAGTCGGTCGTTAACGGCGATAACGAAAACGCATCGCCAGAAAATACCACCAGCCCGATCCGATCCTGAATACGTCCATTGATAAAGTCCAGCGCGACTTTTTTCGCAGCCTCGAGGCGATTCGGCTGGAAATCCTCTATCATCATCGATTGGGAAATGTCAAGCGCGAGCATGATGTCAATTCCTTCTGTCCATTGCTCAACCTTTTCGTTTGTCTTTTGCGGACGGCCTAACGCAGTTAGCACAAGTACCAACACAAGTAAGAGAACAAGCTCGGGAATCAATCTGACCAGGTTTGCTACCGAGCTTTTCAAATCCTTTGTTGAAACAGCAACTGGTAGCTTTTGGTTAAAGCGGTAACGCCACAACCACCGTAAAATAAAAAGCAACGGTACCGCGATGATTCCGTATAACCATAACGGATTTTCCCACGCATAGCCAGTAAGGGTCGCAGGGCTAAACCAGGAAAACGAATACCACGGATCGACAAATTCATTTTCCATGCATCACCTCCTGAAGTTTATGTTCGAATTTGTTTCCTGCGATCAATTTCAGTTCCTGTAACGCCGGCAGCACCTGTTGGTTGTGCCCATAAATTGCGCTGTCAATCTCGCGAAGGTTCTTGCCAAGCGTTTCTTCGTTATAGAGCTTAATGGTTTCCGCAGAAGTCAACTTGGTATATGGACGGGCTTCCAGTTGTTCCATATATCGTTTCCATGCTGTCAGTGCAGTCTCTGTTGTCGAAGGAGAAAATGTCGAAGATACATCATTGACGATATCGTCATAACGCCGCATAAACTGCTGATGATTCTTGCGCAGCTTTTTCGCTTTGAAATAACGAACGATGCGTTTACCGAAAACGATCCATACAACCAGGGCGATGATCAGTACTGTGGCAACCACAATTGCAACAATGACATAGTTGATATCAAAGTTTACAGGTTGGTAAGCTGTGTGTTCTTTCAACGGCAGATCTGCAATAGCAATGCTGTCAGGAACTTCGCTAACGACGTGAACGAGCGCGATGCTATCAGCGTTCGACATGTAAACAGTACAATCACTTTCAGTTAGCACATAGGCTGGTAGTTGCAATACCTGGAAGGAATCGATTTCAAATGTAGTCACGTGATAGACCGCACTGTCGAAGCTTACACCATCCTCCGATTGTGTTGGAAAGTATCGTTTCTTTTGAAATTCAAATGGAGCATATGCGTCAGTTGAATCCGGAAACAAGATTGTAAGCGATGATGGATACCGGGCTGTCAGGTAAAATGCCGTTTCTTCGCCGATCTTGATGCTGTCCGAAAGAAAGGCGCCGGTTACACGCACCTGTGCAAGGAGCTGCGCACTCATGAACAAAACCAAAAATGTCAACAATGAACGCAGCAATGACCTCATGTCGTCTTCAGGGATTTGTTTCTCACCTTAAATAATTTCAGCAATTGAGGTACATAGTCTTCTTCTGTATCAAGCGCGAGGAAGTTAATCTGATGTTTTCGACTGAATTTTTCCAGCTCGGATTTTCGCGACTGGTACCGGTTCATGATATTTTCACGGAAGTTACCAAACGACGTGTTTACCCAAAGGGTGCGTTTTGATTCCTTGTCGAGTACTGGGATGATGCCAAGCTTCGGAAGGCGTGTTTCACGCTTGTCATTTACTTGTATGATGACAAGGTCATGACGACGCGCTAGCGACTTAAGATTGTGATGGTAGCCCTCGTCAATGAAATCTGAAATGAGGATCACAACACTGCGGCGTTTAATTGTATTTAGCGAAAAAGATATCGCCTTACTGAGATCTGTTTTTACAGACTTCGGCTTTAGTGTTGTCAGCGCAGAGATGATCTGGTACGCCTGAAGCTGTCCCTTCGTTGGCTTGAAGTATTTTTCTTTGATGTCTGAAAAGCAAATAAGACCAACGTGACTGGATTCTTTAACTGCGGCGAGCGCCAGTACACCACAGATTTCTTTGCCAATATCAGCTTTTGTTTTTCCGGGGCTGCCGATATCTTCGGATGCGCTCACGTCAAGGATGAAGAATACAGTTTGTTCTTTTTCTTCTCTAAACGTCTTAACGAATGTCCCATGTCCCTTAGCTGAAACGTTCCAGTCGATGGTACGGATGTCATCGCCATATTGATAGGGGCGCACGTCGTCAAACTCAAGCCCCGAGCCCTTGAAGATCGAATGAAAATCTCCCTGCATCTGGCTGTTGATCGCCTTGCGGATCTGAATTTCATAACGACGTAGTTTTTTTAAGATATCCCTCAAAATGACTCAGTTTAGCATATCATTTGCATTCACTGCAAAACGGCCAAAAATAGGACAATTATCATTATTTTGCGCCACGAAAAATGGAGAATAGGTTGATTAGAACTTTGAAAGGTTTGAGAGGCAGTATGAGCACCTTGTGCTTGTGCGTAGTTATAATGTTAGGTGTTGCAGCCTGTAAACAAACAGAACCGCCTCCGCCAGACATCCTACCAAAGGAGAAAATAGTTGAGGTACTGATCGAAGTCTACATCGCAGAACAGAAGGCGAACCGGCTGGGAATTCCACAGGATTCGGCATTGATGGTCTTCCAGGTCATGAAAAAAGAGATCTTGTCAGCCGCAGACGTGAAAGAACCATTATTCGAGACCTCGTTCAATTATTATTTCGCCCACCCCCCGGAGATGGAACAAATTTATACGGCAGTTGTTGATTCGCTGCAGCTTCGTGAACAACGGGCTCCGCAATCTCAAAAGAAATGATCTTCCCCGATACTTTAGAAGAAAAGCTCGGCTTTGATTTAATCAGAGAGCGACTGAAAACATATTGCTTGTCGGAGGCTGGCGCAGCATGGGTTCAGCGAATGAAATTCAATACAGACGCTGATTTTATCAGAATATTATTGAGGCAGAGCGTCGAGCTCAAACAAATTCTTGAAAAAGGTGAAAACTTCCCGTCGCGTCATTTCTACGATGGAGCACAGTGGATAACCAAAATTTCCCTTGAGGGAAACTACCTCGATGCTGAGGAGTTTGTACAGCTTGCTGATGCACTACAAACAACGATCGCTGCACGCGAGTTCCTCTCTCGCCAACGCGAGGTATACCCGCAATTATCGAAACTATCGGAATCTGTTACTATTACAGGTCAGCTTTCGACTCTCGTTACATCAAAAATCGATGATCGGGCAATGGTGCGCGATAATGCATCTGCGGAACTCGCACAGATAAGAAGAAAATTAAGAGAAGAACAACAACGTCTTAGAAAGCTGGCGGATTCTCTGTTTCGACAGGCCGTGTCGGAAAAGTGGGTGCCTGAAGGCGCGCTTCCAACAATTCGTGAAGGAAGGGTGGTTATTCCGATTCTTGCTGAACATAAACGCAAACTGAAAGGCTTTATCCTGGATGAGTCGGCCACCGGCCAAACGGTATTCATGGAACCTGCTGAAATGCTGGACACGAATAATGAGATTCGCGATCTTGAGCATGCCGAAAAGCGCGAGGTGATCAGGATACTTCGATCAATGACCGACGAGTTTCGTAAAGAGCTACCGGGCATTAAAATGGCGTTTCAGTTTTTATCGCAAATCGATTTCATAAGAGCAAAAGCAAAGTTAGCGATTGAAACCGAAAGTGATCTTCCACAGGTAGAAAGCAAAGCTGAAATGCAATGGTACAACGCCAGGCACCCATTGTTGTATCTGACATTGAAAGGGAAACGAGAGATCGTTCCTTTAAATATTCACCTGGATAATGTGAACAGGATGTTGCTTGTATCCGGGCCCAATGCGGGTGGGAAATCGGTGACGTTAAAAACAGTTGGGCTGCTGCAATACATGCTGCAATGTGGATTGTTGATTCCATTGAATGAGCGGTCAAGGGTTGGCATTTTCCATGATATTTTTATTGACATCGGCGATCAGCAATCCATCGAAAACGATTTGAGCACGTATAGTAGTCACCTTCGCAACATGGCTACATTTCTTCAATTTGCTGGGAGTAAATCGCTCGTGTTACTTGACGAGCTGGGTTCGGGAACTGATCCCAATTTTGGTGGTGCGATCGCGGAAGCAGTTCTTCGGCAATTGGTGAAAAAACACGTTTGGGGTGTTGCTACTACGCATTACTACAATCTAAAATTATATGCAGGTCAAACCCAGGGGATTCAGAATGCAGCAATGCGGTTTGACGACAAAAACCTCGTTCCGTTGTATATACTCGACATTGGTAAACCCGGAAGTTCATTCGCGCTTGAGATTGCAAAGAAAACCGGTCTTCCGAAAGATGTCCTTGTGGAGGCAGAGAAGCTTGTGGGAAAAGATCTTGCGGGTTTCGAAACGCTCGTTCGTAGTCTTGAGAAGGAACGACAGGAGCTCTCCGAAAAAATCCGGCGTATGGAGAGGCAGGACGCTGAACTGAAGCAAGCGTTGGCAAAATACCAGGGCCTTTCTTCAGAAATCGAACTAAAGAAGAAAGAGATTATCACCAAAGCAAAACAGGAGGCATCTGAACTGCTGAAGAACACAAATCGCGAAATCGAAAAGACAATTCGACATATCCGCGAAAACAAGGCTGAGAAAAAAGAAACGCTACGTGTTCGTAGGAACATTGAATCCCTAAGCCAAAGCGTTGCGCAGCAACAAGAAAAGAAAGAGGCAGTTGAGAATATCAAAGAGGGTGATCGTGTGAGGATTGAAGGACAGGTCGGGAGCGGAGTTCTTCTGACGTTGAAAGGCAAACAGGCAACCGTTCAATTCGGTGAATTAAAATCAGTCGTAAATGTATCGCGTCTTGAGAAAGTTACCGGTGCTGTGGAGAAACAGACTGCGACCAAATTGCAACGTCTTGGAATAAACATTTTTGAAAAACAATCACAGTTCAGCCCTGTTCTTGATGTGCGTGGAAAAAGGGTAGAGGAAGTGCTTCCGATGATTCACCAATTTTTGGACACAGCAATTTTGCTTAGTCAGGGAGAATTGAAAATTCTCCATGGAAAGGGTGAAGGAGTTTTAAGGAAAGTCATTAGAGAAGAATTGCGAAAGTACAAGGAGATTGCCTCTGTCGCGGACGAGCATGTTGAAAGAGGAGGCGATGGAATAACCGTGATCGTGCTAAAATGAAAAGGCCCCCTTGCCGGAGGCCTTTTCATTAAGGTCGTTATAATATTAGTTAGCTTTTTCGAACGTGAATTCCCAAACACCGGTAACGTTTTTCGTGCGGCTAATTGGCTCGCCACTGTAAGTGAATTCCATTTGAAGTGTTGTTTCTGTTACACCATAAGTAATGGTTACTGCAGTTGGCGAATTTTCATCGCGGATTAATGTCTGCTTCACGTTATCACCGAATTTGAGCGTTCCATTCGCGCCCCACGCACTTGCTTCTGGGCGGTTGCTGGTAACGTAGTCTAATGAGGTCTGGCCTTCAGTACCTTCGATAGTCAGCGTAAAGGCGTCATAACCGGTCTGAGGCACGTTGTCGAGTTTAACTTCCGTCGCGTTCCAGGTTCCGTTCAACAATCCAATTTGCACATCCGAATCTGATTTAGGAGCAGGGTCATCTTTACTGCAGCCGGTATACAAGGTAACAACTGTAACAAGGATCATTAGGGATAGCAATCTTGCCGCGATTTTCATTTTTTATTGATTAAAGTAAATACGAATATGCCTGTAAATTATCTAAAATTCAAACACTTGACCTCGAAAACTCTCCGTTTGGTAATGAATAATTAGAATTTAGGTATTGTAACCGCGAAACTACAACAATAAAATTATACCAGCGGTTACTCATTTTTTGTAGTCGGACACATTAACATTTATCGCACTTTCAGGGTATTCCTCAGGGTTGTTTGATGCGATGATCGTTAGAACATCTGCCGGCAGCCCTGCCAGATGCTTATGATACCATAGTGCCGCTTCCTTGTCGAGATTTGAAAGCGGTTCGTCCAGGATCACAATCCTTGAAATGCTGAAAAATGCCAACCCGAGTTTAACACGCTGTTTCATTCCGGAGGAAAAGTTTCCGATGTACTTCGTGCGTGCATTTTGCAGATACATGATATCAATTAAGTCATCGACTGATATTTGATCTCGCAGAGGTCTCATCCGGATATGAAAGCGCAAATGTTCTTCCAGCGTGAGTTCCTCCATAAGATCCATGTACGGCGCTGCAATTGTGAGTTCTTTGTAAATATCCTCGCTACTGATTGCGCTATCTGCGTTTGAATAGTGAATTGATCCGCTCGTCGGTGGTATCTGGCCGGAAATCACCGATAACAACGTCGATTTTCCTGAACCATTCGGGCCGGTAATAGCATAAATGTTTCCCCCGGAAAATTCATAGCTCAGGTTTCTGAAAATCCACTCATAGTTGAATCTTTTACTAAGATTTTCTGTCTGGATCTTCAACGAAAAGTCGTTTAGTTGACGATGGGATCAGTCGTTTCCGCCGTAGCCTTTCATAATGCCTCTTTCAGAGGTCTGAATGAAGTCTATGATGTAATCGCGTTCCGCGCTTTGGGAGATCTCGGCACCAACTTTTTCAAGCGCCTTAGATGTGTTCAATCCTTTAAGGAAAATATAGCGGTATATCTCCTGGATATCATTGATCTGATCCTGGCTGAATCCACGTCTTCTTAATCCTACTGTATTGATACCTGCATAGGAGATAGGTTCACGCGCGACTTTGGTGAAAGGTGGTATATCTTTCCGAACGAGCGAACCACCACCAATGTATGCATGCGCGCCAATTTTTGAAAACTGTTGCACTGCGCAAGCACCGCCGAAGATTGCATAGTCGTCGATGAGCACATGGCCTGCGAGTTGAACAGTATTCCCCAAGATGCAATGACTACCAATGATACAGTCATGTCCGACATGGGCGTAGGCCATTATCAGGCAATTCGCGCCAATGACAGTCTTAAACTTATCAACGGTTCCGCGATTGATTGTTACGCACTCGCGAATTGTTGTGTTATCGCCAATTTCAGTCGTCGTTTTTTCGCCTTTGAATTTCAGGTCCTGCGGAATGCCGGAAATAACTGCGCCTGGGAAGATCTTGCAGTTTTTTCCAATTCGCGCGCCGTCCATAATAACGGAGGTCGGCCCGATCCATGTGTCATCGTCGATAACAACATCTGCCTGTACTGTAGCGAAAGGCTCGATTGTAACGTTGTTACCAATCTTTGCCTCGGGGTGAACATTTGCTAATGGAAATCTGCTCATGAATCTTTTCTAACTATGCTGGCTGTCATTGTACCCTCACTTACCAGGGTGTTGCCTACAAAGGCGCGTCCATACATTTTCGCGATGCCACGTTTGATTGGTGCAACCAGATCACACTGAATTACCAGCGTATCGCCGGGTAAAACCATCTTTCTGAATTTCATATTTTCCACACCGAGGAAATAAGTCCAGTAATTTTCGGGATCAGGTACTGTGTTCAGCACCAGAATTCCGCCAATCTGGGCCATAGCCTCGATTTGAAGCACGCCTGGGAACACAGGATTGCCAGGAAAATGGCCCTGGAAAAAGTATTCATTCGCTGTAACGTTCTTTACCCCGGCAACGCTTTCGTTATCAAGATAAATGATCTTATCGATCAGCAGAAAGGGATATCGATGAGGCAGTGTTGCTGTGATTTTATTGATATCCATCACCGGCGGTAAGCTCGGATTGTATTTCGGCCGGCCAAGCTTGTCAGCTTCCTGCATCGCCTTCTTCAGTTTTTTAGCAAAAGCGACGTTGGCTGCATGTCCGGGTCTTGCCGCAAGCACCTGCGCTTTCAATGGTCTTCCTGCAAGGGCAAGGTCGCCTACGATGTCTAATAGCTTATGTCTTGCTGGTTCGTTTTTATAACGAAGTTCAATGTTATTAAGGATGCCTTCCTGCTTAACAGCAACTTTCGGCTTGCCGAGCATTTTGGCGATGTTTTCAAGTTCGTTTTCCTGTACAATCCGGTCGACGATCACAATGGCGTTATTCAGATCGCCTCCGCGGATAAGATTGTTTTTATACAGCATTTCAAGCTCATGCAGGAAACAGAACGTTCTGCAGCTCGCAATCTCTTTCTCAAACTGACGGATATCGGTGATCGAAGCATGCTGACTTCCCAACACGGGAGAGTTATAGTCGATCATTACCGTGATGCGGTAATCATCCAGCGGAAGCGCCGCAATTTCAACGTTTCTCGGGGCCTCGCGATAGAAAAGGGGTTCGGTCACTTCAAAAAAGTCGCGCAACGCATTTTGTTCATCTGTGCCCGCATCTTTCAAGATTTCGACGAATTGAATTGAACTCCCGTCCATAATCGGGCATTCTGGCCCGTCGAGTTGGATGAGGACATTGTCGATTTCGAGGCCTACGAGTGCTGCGAGCGTATGTTCAATTGTACTTACCCGTGCTCCGCTCTGTTCAATCGTTGTTCCGCGCGATACGTCGACCACGCGATCACAATCTGCATCTATTATCGGGGAGCCAGGAAGATCTATTCGTTGGAATTTGATGCCGTGATTCGGCTTGGCAGGCAGAAAAGTCATATTTGTCTGCACCCCTGTGTGCAAACCGACTCCTGACAAGGACACCGACTTCTGAATTGTTTGCTGTTTTATATTAAGCATACCAGTGGAAAGTCGGCAAAGTTAATTGCAATTTCCCACAATAGCGAATTATTAGAAAATGGATTACGGAAACGTTTGAGTCGGCTATCTTTTGGCGTCTACAGTCGCAGCGCCTTCGAGTTGGGTGATCTTTTTTTCCAAATCTTTAATTCTGGTGCTCAGCTCAGGTAATTTCTTGAAATGCGCGTATGACTGAAACCAGTCGCGCAGCTCGTATGCAGGGGTTCCGTTGTACCTTTTGCCTTCTTGTGTCGATTTGGCTACGCCAGATTGTGCACCTACGCCAGTGTTATTTGCAACAACAAGATGGCCACCGATCCCTACCTGTCCGCCGATAATACAGTTTTCTCCGATTCTGGTAGACCCGGATACGCCTGTTTGAGCAGCAATGACTGTATTTTTCCCGACTTCGACATTGTGCGCTACTTGAATCAGATTGTCAAGCTTAACACCCTGGCGAATGATAGTCGAGTCACCAATAAGCGTTGCGCAGTCAATAACCGTGTTTGCACCAATGGCTACATGATCTTCAATAACAACATTGCCGAGTTGCGGAATGGTCTTGTAGGTACCATCAGCTTGAGGTGCGAAGCCAAAACCGTCGCTTCCGATCACGGTGCCTGAATGAATCACACAAAACTTACCGACACGTGCGCCGCTATAAATCTTTACACCTGCGTGGATAACGGTATTATCCCCGATAATCACGTCATCCCCGATATAAGCATGAGGATACAATTTTACATTATTCCCTATTCGAACGTTGTTACCGATGTACGAAAAAGCAGCACGATAAACATCCTGGCCTACCGATGAATTTTCTCCAATGTAGCTTGGTTGCTCAACGCCGCTCTTTTGAAACGTGAGCATCTTGTGGTATTGCTCGAGTAATGCAGTGAAGCTGGTGTAGGGGTCATCTACGAGAATGAGCGTTGATTCAATCTCCCGTTTTGGCTGAAAATCCTTTTTAACAATTACAGCTGATGCCTTTGTTGTATATATGAACTGCTCGTATTTCGGATTTGAAAGAAACGCAATCTGTCCCTTTTTCGCATCCTGAATTTTTGCGAGCATATTGATCTTATCCGATCCATTTCCCTTCACTTCGCCGCCGAGCATAACGGCCACCTGATTGATGGTAAATTCCATGATTCAACGATTAATCGTGGTAACCGACATTAACGCTTTCCCTAATGAACAGGATGCATTACCTGGAATCGGTTATTTGGAGACAAAGTTACATTTAATATCGTACGGACAATCGGTTTCGGGTGATTCTTGGCAGGCGGATCGTAACTTCTTCCTGCGGTCTTAAATCGAAACATCTTTTGGCCAGCACAAGTAGTTCTTTTTAACGATCCGTGAAAACGCTTTTATACTTGGTAAATCCGAAGCTTGCGCGATATCGAGCAGTTCACCCTGCTTTGTAATGATATTTATTTGTTGTCCTTCCGCATAAGCTTCATTGGAAACTGATCCATAGGAGAAAAGATAATTCGATTCGGCTCTAAGCGTCAGGTAATGTTTGGAAACAGCGGCTCGAACTTTTTCAATCGTCTGCTTCTTGATGGGGTCACTACTCAAAGTAATTTGAAAAAGCCGTCGCTCAAGCAACATCTTGCAAAGCGTCGAAAGGATTTTATCATGATGATCCCTCCAGCATTTGATACCGCCCCAGATATCATTGTCGTCTAAAACGCCGAAGCTCTTTAGCGCTTTCGAATTCGTACGAAAATCTTCTATCGAGAATGAATTCTTTAGAAACATTTGCAGGGACGCGCTTGATGTTACACGTTCTCCTCCCTGCACGAGGGTTTGTGCACGCTTGATGATCCCGACCAGCATCCGCTCAGCACTCAGCGTGGTTTTATGAAGATAAACCTGCCAGTACATCAGTCGCCTGGCCGTTAAAAAATTTTCGATGCTATAAATACCTTTCTGTTCAACAACAAGTTGTTCACGGTAAACAGATAGCATCGAAATAATCCTGTCGACGCCGATTGTTCCTTCCTGCACACCTGTAAAAAAACAATCACGTTTCAGGTAATCCAAACGATCAATGTCAAGCTGACTCGACACAAGCTGGTGTAGAAACTTTCTTGGATAGCTATTCCTGAATATGCGTAATGCTAACTCCAGCCTTCCGTCGAATTCGTCGTTAAGCGCGCTCATCAGCAGGTAGGAGAGGCTCTCATGTTTGATTCCTTGTAGCAACGAGTGTTCAAGTGCATGCGAGAACGGACCGTGACCGATATCATGAAGCAGGATCGCAATTTGAGCAGCCTCATATTCCTCCTGTGAAATCTGAATATCTTTTTGCCGCAGGCTATCGAGTGCTTTACTCATCAGATGCATCGCGCCAAGGGCGTGCTGAAAACGGGTGTGCAGTGCACCGGGATAAACAAGGTCCGTTAAACCAAGCTGCTTGATATGACGCAGGCGCTGAAAGTAAGGATGGGCAATAATATCATAGATCAATTCACTGGGAATGGTGATAAATCCGTAAACAGGATCATTGATGATTTTCTTTTTGTTCAACCTTAAGGCTTGATTTTTGTGCTTAAAAATACATTGAATACCCTTGCAATCATAAAAAATTAAGCCTTGCGCCATTTCGGGCGAACATGGGCCGCTAATCTGTTTCGAATTCTTAACTTGAAAAAAATTAACCTATGCAGCGATATAACATACTTTGGGCTGATGACGAGATTGACTTACTGAAACCACACATCATATTTCTGGAACAGCGCGGCTATGACATCACACCGGTGAATAATGCCGCGGATGCCGTCGAGATGTGTGATGAAAAGAACTTTGATGTGGTTTTTCTCGATGAGCATATGCCGGGTATGTCAGGACTTGAAGCATTGACGCAAATCAAGAATAACCGTCCGAACCTTCCTGTGGTCATGATTACGAAGAACGAGGAGGAGCAGATTATGGAGGAGGCAATCGGTTCGAAGATCGCCGACTACCTGATCAAACCGCTAAACCCGAGTCAGATACTGCTTTCGGTAAAAAAGATCCTCGACAATAAACGACTTATCATTGAAAAGAGCAGCCTGAATTATCAGCAGGAATTCAGAAGGATCAGCATGGCTTTCCAGGACCGGATGAATCACGAGCAATGGGCTGATATTTATAAGAAACTCGTGTTCTGGGAACTTGAGATGGAGGGGAATAACGAGATGGGTGAGGTTCTCGACATGCAGAAAATTGAAGCGAATGCAAACTTCGCCAAATTTATTGTTCGTAATTATGAGGATTGGCTGAACGATCCGAAATCCGACAAGCCTTTACTGTCACATCAGGTGATGAAGAAGAAAGTGTTTCCGGAGTTAAGTGCTGATAAGCCTGTGTTTGTCATTGTGATCGACAACCTCCGCTTTGACCAATGGAAAACGATCGAGCCCGTGTTAACGGAATATTTTACCATTGACAAGGAAGAGCATTATTACTCGATACTACCGACAACAACTGCGTACGCACGCAATGCAATCTTCTCCGGACAGATGCCTTCGGAAATGGCAAAGACACATCCTGATCTTTGGGTCGGTGAAGATGAAGAGGAAGGCAAAAATAATTTTGAAGAAGAGTTTCTTGTCAAACAATTGAGAAGAAATAACATCCAGGTAAAATCATCTTACCACAAGATTAAAAATCTGGAAGAGGGAAGATCACTTGCTGACTCGGTGAACAATCTTTTCAATAATGATCTGAATGTGATCGTTTATAACTTTGTCGACATGCTCTCACATGCACGCACCGACATGGCAATGGTACGAGAACTCGCCCCCGATGAGTCGGCTTATCGGTCGATCACAAAGTCGTGGTTTTTGCATTCGCCGCTAATCGAGATCATGAGGAAGATCAGCGAACGTAAGGCACGGGTGATCATCACTACCGATCATGGCACTATCCGCGTTAAGCGCCCGTTTAAGATAATCGGCGATAGGAGTGTAAACACAAATTTGCGGTATAAGCAGGGTAAAAACCTGGGGTATGATGGTGATAAGGTAATGCAGGTATCGAAGCCCGACCGGCTTTTTCTTCCAAAAATGAATGTTTCAACGAGCTATGTCTTTGCCGTTGAAGACCAGTTTTTCGCTTACCCGAACAACTATAATTACTACGTCAATCTCTACAAAGACACCTTTCAACATGGCGGTGTGAGTATGGAGGAAATGATCATTCCTATAATTTTCTTAAATTCGAAAAATGTTTCGTGAAGCGGCTATCGAAAACGTTTAAATCTGTTGGCGTTGATGACCTGTCCGCAGTTGCCCGTGCCGCGCTGGAAATGGCGGGTAATGGCAAGGTCTGGGTTTTTTACGGAGAAATGGGAGCCGGAAAGACTACATTTGTGAAGACCATTTGTCATTTACTGGGTGTTGTTGATAACATGAGTAGTCCGACGTTTTCTATTATCAACGAATACGTAACGGCAAGTGATGAGCGGATTTTTCATTTTGATTTTTTTAGACTGAAGCATGAGGCGGAGGCATACGATATAGGGACAGAGGATTACTTTTATTCAGGATCATACTGCTTTATTGAATGGCCTGAAAAAATACCAGCCCTTATTCCCGACGAATACATCGAGATCCGCATCAGCCTCGAAAGCCAGACTTTTAGAACTATAGCAGTTTCTGTTCATGACGGAAAAGAAAAAAACGGGCTTTGAAGCCCTCGCCAAAACAAGCCTGTCGCCACAGGAGAAATTATTGCAGGTCGACAAGGCGAAGAATTCTTTTTTTATTGGGCTACCACGCGAGGTTTCTTTGCAGGAGAACCGCATCAGCCTGACACCTGACGCAGTTGCGCTTCTGGTCAACAATGGTCATGAGGTGTGGGTTGAAACCAAAGCCGGCGTTGGATCGAAATTCTCGGATAAACAATACAGTGATGCGGGAGCAAAAATCATTTACTCAGCGGAGGAGGTTTACAAGGCTGACGTTATTCTGAAAATAGAGCCGCCGACGATCGAGGAAATCGAGTTTATGCGCCCTGGCCAGGCGTTGATCTCGGCATTACAACTCGGACATCTGAAGGTTGAAAATCTGCAGGCGCTGCTGAAAAAGAAAGTGACGGCATTAGCTTACGAATTTATTGAAGACAAGGTGGGAGGGATGCCAATTATCAGGGCGATGAGTGAAATAGCCGGGAGCACGGTGATGTTGATCGCGGCCGAAAATCTCAGCACCGCCAACAATGGTAAAGGCATCATCCTTGGTGGGATTACGGGTGTTCCTCCAACGAAGGTGGTTATTATTGGCGCCGGAACCGTTGCCGAATATGCTGCGCGTGCAGCCCTGGGGTTAGGTGCAGATATTCAGGTATACGATAATCACATTTATAAGCTTCGAAGGGTGAAGCACTTGCTTGGTCATCAGATCTACACTTCAACCATTGATACGATTACGTTAAGTGAAACATTGAAATCAGCCGATGTTGTAATCGGCGCATTGCGTGCTGAAAAAGGCAGGGCTCGTCATGTCGTCACCGAAGAAATGGTTTCACAGATGAAACAGGATTCTCTGATCATTGATTTAAGCATCGACCAGGGCGGATGTATCGAAACCTCTGAAATTACCACGCTAAGTAAACCGGTGTTCCGGAAACATGGCGTGATCCATTATTGTGTGCCCAATGTTGCATCGCGGGTGGCGCATACAGCAACAACGGCTTTGAGCAACATCTTTACGCCGACAATTCTTCGTGCAGCCGAGGAGGGCGGCATTGAAGAAATGATCTTTACTCACAAATGGTTCATGAAAGGCGTGTTCACCTATAAAGGCGGGTTGACCAACGAACACGTGGCTCGGAAGTTCGGGCTTAAATTTAAGAATATCGAGTTGTTGCTTGCGGCCAGATTCTAGCCCGCGAGTTGATGAAATATATTTCGTGATTCAGGTGGGTTAAACCTGAATCACGAATTCCTATCGCTAGTTTAAATTTCGAAGACTTTCTTCCAGTGCCTTGATTTTTGCCTCTGCATCTGTCTTTTTTCGTCGCTCGTTTTCGATTACCTGCGGTGGCGCCCCTGCCACAAATTTTTCATTCGACAATTTCTTGTCAACGGAAATTAAGAATCCTTTGTGGTAGTCGAGGTCTTTTAGAATTGCTTCGCGTTCTTTTTCAAGATCCATCTTTCCTTCCAGTGGAACGAAAATCTCAGTTGACTTGATTACAAAAGATGAGCAACTGAATGACGGATTTTCATTCACGAAATCAACACTTGAAAGGTTCGCCAGTTTTTTGATCACCGGCCAGAACCCATCGACCAGCTTTGTCGAATTTTCCTTTACAAGAAGTTTCAATGCTTCCTTCGGAGAAATTCCTTTTGTGTTTCGCGTATTGCGGATCTCGGTAACAATTTGAAAGGCCGCCCCCGCTTCGATCAGAATGTCGTTTCGATAGGGGGCAGACAAAGGTAAAGCCGCAACAATGATACAATCATTATCGGCGCGTTCTTTCAACTCATGCCATAGCTCCTCTGTGATAAAAGGCATAAATGGATGAAGCACTTTCAGCAGCGTTTCAAACAGTTCGATGGTTCGCTGATAAGTTAGTTCATCAATTGGTTTTCCGAATTCGGGTTTGATCATTTCCAGATACCAGGAACAGAAGTCATCCCAGATGAGCTTGTAGGTAGTCAGCAATGCATCTGAAATTCTGAACTTGGAGAAGTGATCCTCGAGTTCAGCCACTGATTGGTCCAGGCGCGACTGAAACCAATCGATGGCAACTTTGTTTTCTTCCGGTGCTGGAATCGATTCATTTGTCCATCCCTTCACAAGCCTAAATGCATTCCAGATCTTGTTCGCAAAATTTCTTCCCTGCTCGACAAGCTTTTCATCGTAGAGCAGATCATTGCCCGCTGGTGCGCTGAACAACATGCCGGTTCGAATCGCGTCGGCGCCATATTGCTTGATGAGATCAAGCGGATCAGGTGAATTACCCAATGACTTCGACATTTTTCGGCCGAGCTTGTCACGCACAATACCCGTCAGATAAACGTTTTTGAAGGGCGGCTCTTTCCTGTATTCGTATCCTGCTATTGCCATTCTCGCTACCCAGAAAAATAAAATTTCAGGCGCAGTAACGAGGTCGTTGGTTGGGTAATAATAGTTCAGGTCGGCGTTTCCTTTTGAAGACGAATCTTTAAAGATTGTAGCATCGAATACGGCCATCGGCCAGAGCCAACTGGAGAACCAGGTGTCCATCACGTCCGGATCCTGTGTTAGGTTTTCGATCGATTTGCCAAATTTTGTCTGATAAACAGTAAGCGCTTCGTTGAGCGTTTTCGCAACTACATAGTTCCCTTTGTTATCATACCATGCTGGAATGCGATGCCCCCACCACAGTTGTCGGGAGATACACCAGTCGCGTACATTCGACATCCAGTGATTGTATGTGTTCTTGAACTTCGCGGGAATAAGTTGGATTGTGTCGTCCATTACATGTTTGTGCGCGGGCTGTGTGATGGTGTCCATCTTTACAAACCACTGTAGTGAAAGGCGTGGCTCGATTACCGCATCTGTTCGTTCAGAAAATCCAACGTTGCTGCTATACTCCTCAACCTTTACGAGATTGCCTTTCTGTTCGAGCTCCTTTGCAATTTTTTTCCGCGCGATGAATCTATCCTCCCCAACGAATACGATCGCCTTTTCATTGAGGGTCCCATCCTCATTCAGAATATCAATGACTTCGAGTTTATGCTTCCTGCCCAGTTCATAGTCATTCATGTCATGAGCAGGCGTCACTTTCAGACAGCCAGTTCCGAAGTCAACAGCAACGTACTCATCCTCAATAATCGGGATTGCGCGATTGATCAGTGGAATAATTGCGCGTTTTCCCTTTAGGTGCTTGTAGCGCTCGTCTGCCGGATTGATACAGATTGCACTGTCGGCCATGATTGTCTCCGGACGTACCGTGGCGATTGTAATGTATTCGTCCGTGCTTCCTTCGATTTGATATCGAACATAATACAGTTTGGATTGAACGTCTTTGTAAATCACTTCGTCATCCGCAAGAGCGGTTTTTCCCGCCGGATCCCAGTTGACCATTCGCAAACCGCGATAGATGTATCCTTTATTGTGCAGATCTATAAACACGTCGATTACGGCTTCATAGTAGTCGGGATCCATCGTGAATTTTGTCCGGTTCCAGTCGCACGACGCGCCGAGTTTTTTTAGCTGTTCGAGAATTATTCCGCCATATTTCTCCTTCCATTCCCATGCATATTTCAGGAATTCGTCTCGGGATAGATCCGATTTTTTAATTCCACGTTCGCGTAGCATCGCTACAACCTTGGCTTCGGTTGCAATCGACGCGTGATCTGTTCCCGGAACCCAGCAGGCTTCCTTACCCATCATTCTGGCGCGCCGAATTAGAATGTCCTGAATTGTATTATTGAGCATATGACCCATGTGGAGCACACCTGTAACATTGGGCGGGGGGATAACAATACAAAATGGCTCTTTGTCCGGATTTGGTTTCGAATTGAAGAAACCTTTTGACATCCAGTGGCTGTACCATTTTTCTTCGACGTCTGACGGATTGTATTTAGTTGAAATTGACATGGTTAGTGCGTTAGCGCTTAGGCCTTCCCTTTTTTTTTGGAAAACCAGGCGCAAAAATAAAAATAAATTGCTCAAGAATGCGGTTTGTTCCATTCACCGAAATCCAACCAGCCACCAGACTTCGTATCTTCGGATAAATTACTGACCATGGAAACCCTTAGTTTACCAAAATCGCAAGCCTCCGAAAACATTCAATGGAAACAACTCTGGAGCCTGGCTGCCCTATATGCCTCGATTATTATCGGTTGGATCGCTTATTCGAACTATCAGCCGAAGCTATTGGTGCAGTTTCAGTTTACCGACTTCGCGTTTTTATTGACAGCAGCCCAGGCGGTAATATTAGTGATCACTCCACCGATCGCCGGCAAGATCGGTGATCGATTCAGGTTAGAGAAAGGCCATCGGCTGCCGATCATTTCATCCGGGATTAGTTTCGCCGCGATGGTGTTCATGGCGGTTGCATTCACACTTTTCAGCAACCCGGGTGAAATCTTCAAGTGGTTATTGCCGGTACTGATCGTTTTGTGGCTGGTATCGATGAGCATTTTTACAAGCCCCGCTCTTTCGACTGTAGAACTGTTCACGCCCGTGGACAAGTTGCCAAAAGCGATGGCTGTTCTAACGATCGTCGCGAACTTCATTTACGCATTCGAACCTGTCATCGTAGATATTATTGACTACATCGGTGCCCCGCTCACCTTTGTCGCTGGTGGGCTCGTTACATTGCTCTCAGGTTATGCGATGCAAAAAAATTCATTGGGGTTGTTTAAGCAATCCGGGAATCGCGAGCCTTCGCCAGACGTCCAGGCAAAAGCTAAACGTTCTGACTATGGTTTTATTTTCCTGTTGGGGATAATCCTTGGCATCACGACCGCTGTCATGTTCATTTACGTACCGGACTTGCTCTCGTCAAAAGCGCCTGCACTCTTCAGTGAAGGAAATGGAAAGCTCGGCCTTGTAGTAATGCTCGTGGGTTCTGCGCTGATCTCCTGGCCGCTCAGTATGTTTGTCAATAGTCAGCGGATGAAGCAGGTTTTTTGGTCAAGTGCTTTGTTGGTGCTTGTTTGTATGACGGGTATGTTTTTGATGGATTCTGCGATCGTCGTTCTCGCATCAGCGATTCTGTACACGGTTGCTTTTACGTCGTTGTCGGTAAGTTCGCTTCCGCTTGCAATTGACCGCGCAGGTTTCTATGATAAAGTGCTATGCGTTGGCATTTTCTTCAGTGGTGTAGCCTTGCCGGAAGGATTAATCGAGTCGTTACACGCGTACTAGGACAAAGTAACTGCGCTAGTTTGCCTGCATGCGGATCCGCCATTCCTGTGGATATAAATTATTCACGCGATTGGCAAGAACGTTGGCCCAGCCGAGGGAACATCCTTCATACGTAAGTAGCGTGTATCCAACTGGTGAGTCTGGCAGATTGATGACGTCACGCCGCAGGTACTTAATGGCAGTTACATGATCAATCGCTTCGGTATTGAAATATCCTTTGTTGATAATCGTGGATAGCGCCAGCGCATGCTCCGGAATGTATTTATCATGCTTGACGGTTGCAATGTTCGTTCCTCCGTAAACGAAACACAACGTACTGATTATAGTCTCAATATTTTTTTGTTGAAGAGTCGGAAGTGTAAAGATCAGATCCTGATGTTGGAAAAAGGTATAAGCATCTGGCTGCGTAATCCACGATGAAAGTTTCTCTACAGATTTTTTCGACGCCGGTGTGAGTTTGTTTTTTATACGTGTTTGTATTACGTCAGTCTTTTGTTTTTTTCTCATTATCGAAAAGAAGAAGCCCTCGCCTGACACGTGGTGCGGCATGAAGCGATATCCCACCACATCATTTTTTTCAACAGTAAGAACGCCCCAGCGTGGGTCAAGCTGCAAAGGCACGAATGCAAGATCATGTTCTTTGGAAAAACGATTCAGATTGTCTTCATTCTCCTGCGCATTGTAGGTACACGTTGAGTAGATCAAAATGCCATTCTCTTTCAGCGCCGGCCAGACATCCTGAAGGATTCGTTGTTGTCGTGCGCTGCATAGATTTACATTTTCGATGGACCACTCTGCCATGGCGTTACGATCCTTCCTAAACAAACCTTCACCGGAGCAAGGCGCGTCTACAACTATGACATCGAAAAAACCCTGAAGTTTTGTAAAATCGGTCGGGTCACTATTTGTTACAATGCAATTTGGATAACCCCATTTCTGAATATTCTCCGATAAAATATTGGCGCGACTTCGAATCACCTCATTTGAAATCACCAGACTTGACCCGGAGATCAAACTCAGAATATGCGTTGATTTTCCGCCGGGCGCTGCAGATAGATCGAGAACTGTCAATGGCTCGTCTAAGCCGACAATTTGCCGAAAGGCTTGCTCCAGGAACATTGAGCTTGCTTCCTGCACGTAATAGGCACCAGCATGAAAACATGGATCAAGCGTAAAAACCGGGCGCTCTTTTAAATAACGTCCTGCTTTACACCACGGAATTGGTGTTCCCGTATCTGTGAATTGCTTTTGAGGGTTAATCCTTATACTAACAGGTGGACTGTTCAGATGCTCTTTAGCAAAAGCTGACCAGTCATCTGCACCTAGCGTCTCAATCATTCGCTTTTCAAATTCCTTCGGGAATGAAAGATCTACCTGTGACAAATCTGTATTCATTGCATTACAAACATAATCGTTAGATGCTCCATTTCGATACGTGCTCACGATTTGTTTTAATTGCCTGATCGGCAAGCGAGAAGAGTCATCGAATTTGATAAATTTGCCATTTCATTTACGTAGATTTTATTTCGCATGCTGAAAGCAAATGATCCGAAACTTAGAAGTTGGGTAGAGGTGTCGCCAGGTTCCGATTTTCCTATACAAAATCTTCCCTTCGGGATTTTTAAGACCAAGTACTTGACGCCTGTTGCGGGCGTGGCTATTGGTGATTACGTACTCGATCTGGTGTACCTTCATGAAAACGGATACCTCGATGGACTCGGCTTACCAGCCGGCGTATTCAATCAAAAATTCCTCAACATGTTTTTTGCATTGGGCAAGCGAAAAATTCGTGAGGTGAGAGAACGCATTTCGGAGTTACTGCGGCACGATAACGATGAATTGAAATCGAATATCGCAGCGCGTGAAATCGCATTGATTCCAATGCAGGAAGTGCAGATGCTCATCCCGGTTCAAATTCCAAACTACACGGATTTTTACAGTAGTGAGGAGCATGCAACCAATGTCGGGTCGATGTTTCGTGATCCGAAAAATGCATTGTTGCCGAATTGGAAACATCTGCCTGTCGGATACCACGGCCGCGCATCTTCAATCGTCGTCTCCGGTACACCGATCATTCGTCCTTCCGGACAAATAAAAACCCCGGACGTCGAAGCCCCTGTTTTTTCAGCATCGCGCAAGCTCGACTTCGAACTCGAGGTTGCTTTTATTGCCTGCGGCGAGTCAAAATTAGGACAACCAATAAATGTGAATCAGGCTGAGGAATTTATCGCAGGCTTTGTTCTGTTCAACGATTGGTCCGCACGCGACATTCAACAGTGGGAATATGTTCCGCTTGGTCCCTTCCTTGGGAAAAACTTCGGATCAACAATTTCGCCATGGATTGTGACAATGGATGCGCTTGAACCTTTCCGAACGGAAGGGCCGCAGCAGAATCCGCCGGTGCTTGATTATCTTAAAAGCAAAGGTAAAAATAATTTTGACATTACCCTCGAAGTAGTTATCGCAACAAGCCGTGATGAACAAACCGTCGTCACACAATCAAACTTTAAACACATGTACTGGAATGTCCTGCAGCAGCTCGCGCATCAAACCGTGAACGGTTGTAATATTCAGGTCGGCGATATGTATGCTTCCGGAACCATAAGTGGCCCATCAGCCGGATCTTTTGGTTCGATGCTCGAACTTTCGTGGAATGGACAAAAGCCAATGAAAATGCGCGACGGTAGTACAAGAACTTTTATTGAAGATGGAGATACAATCATCATGCAAGGGTATGCGCAAAAAGATGGTGTTCGCATTGGATTTGGTGAATGCAAAGGAACCGTACTCCCAGCGCTAAAAAATTAATATATGCTGACGATTGACCCGAAAGAAATACCAGTTCCGAAAATGCATGGCTATCTGCTCGGCGCTGTAATACCGCGGCCGATAGCGTTTGCGAGTACAGTGGATAAGAACGGAAATGTAAATCTTAGTCCTTTTAGTTTTTTTAATTGCTTCGGTGCAAAACCTCCGATTGTAGTTTTTTCACCAGCGCGACGAGGACGCGACAATACAACCAAGCACACGTACGAAAATGTCCGTGAGGTGCCGGAAGTTGTGATTAACATTGTGAATTATGCAATGGTACATCAGGC
>DASPJN010000074.1:0-82544 GCA_035628595.1 Chryseosolibacter sp. | reverse complement strand
TAGTGATGGATTAACGGGTGAGTCGTTCGATGCAATGACAACGATGACAACGGAATATTCACGCTATGAATTTTACGAAAAGGTTATAGCGGGATTTAGTGCGGGGGAATATTTTGCGTCCTTCTTTGAACACGACGGCGCAGGTACTTACAGATTTTCAGTATTCAAGACTACGGACAATTGGGCAACCGTTAGCAAGATTCAGGTATTTGAGGATGACACTATCCGACTTGCAGAAGCAGCGCTTGTTAAACTTCCTAATACCCTACTGGCAATAGCAAGGGATCAGGGAGCGTCCGGTGGATTGTGGCAAACATACTCTACCGATGGCGGCGACACATGGAGTTCTCCGCAAAAAACTAATCTGGTAGCTGAAGGTGTTGCAAATGCGTCTATGTGCCTCAATGATAACGGTAAGATAGATATTCTTTACGTATCGAGAGAGTTTCATGAAATCTACCTTTCAACAGACAACGACCCGGCTACCGTACTCGCCGATGAAACAGCATGGAACGAAGGTACACTGATTAATAACGCTTACGCTACTGACGGGTTGGGCATTCTCGGTTATCCTTCAATACTGAACGCAGGTGGTAACTACCGGGCTATGATGTTTTCAACAGAATTTTCAACAACAAGGGCTGATCTTTTTGTTGGTTATGGATTGATAGATGAATTGTAAAACCCCGTATTAGACGAAACAATGATTTAAGATATGAGCCAAGACCAAGAAGACAAATGAAGATAGCAGAATTTGAAGAAGTGATAGCAGAAGCAGTCTCTACTCTAGGATACCTGGAAGATGAGGAAATTGCTAAGAATTTTGCTAGACAGTGGGTTTATGGTGCTAAGAAGAAGTTAGCTACGTCGGATCAATCTATTAAGGTTTGTGAGGTTCCGGCTAAGGCTCTCCTAATAAAAAAACCAACTGATATGAAGCAGTTGATTGAGATAGCTTTATTTGATTCTGCTAGTAACTTTATACCTCACGCATTTCATACAGGTAACTCTCGAATATACCCTAACGTAGACCAGTACTCTTACACAACAGCACAAGGAACGGATGAAGAAACTACTTACTATCTACCCGTAGACTTATCTGAAACTGATACTTCATTTACACTTGGTACTAACGCTACTGAAGTGAGTTATGCCCTTATCCGCTACTATCCGCTACCGATTGATAAAGACAATATTCCGGTCGTATACGATCACGAAGTAGATGCTGTATGTGCGTATGTAAGATGGAAGTGGTCACAACGTAAGAATCAGAACCAATCTGAAATCAGACAGAATAAACTTGATTTTATGCACGAGTGTGATTGGGCTATCGGTAAAACAAAATCCCTAGACTTCTCTAACGAGGTTCGTAAGCGTATTGCTATGAATTTCAATCGTCAAATACCTAACTATAACAGGTCTCAGTTTTGATATTCAAAAATACATTTGTCAAGCGAAACACCGACGTTTCACATCACCTAGTACCGAACGACCAGTACATTGCTGCCAGTAACGTAGAGGCTGTTGGAGATGGTGAGTTCTTTAGCTTGCAAAACATTCGAGGTACTACTGCTGTTCAGGAGATCATTAATGATTCTTTGACAGAGTGTATCCACGTTATGCCTAACCTATACTCTATAGGTGGTACTGCGTATAAGTGCTTAACAGTCTTCACAGCAAGTAACACCCTGTTTAAAATCTGGTGTTACAATACTCAAACTGATACACTGTATGAACTCTATCAGGAAACTACTTCTGGTTATCTTACTTCAGATAGAGTTATTCAGGCAGAGACTTATCCCGAAAATGGCTTGGATTATGTATATTTTACGGACAATCATAACGAGTTAAGATTTCTCAAGTGTGAGATACCAAGCCCTTACTTAGCAAACTTCCTTACCTCATACGACATCTCCCTTGCCAGAAGAGGGGCTAACGGAACTATAACCTTAACCTCAATCTCATCTACAGGGGGTTCACTTCTTTCCGGAACTTACCAGTTTGCTTACAGGATGTGTGATCCGGAGAACAAGCGGTTCACTAAATGGTCAACTCTCTCCAATCCAATTCACGTTTACAGTGCATCAAATTCTAATGATACAATAACATCTGGAATAGGGCTTTCCACTTCCCGGAAACTAAACCTAACCATCACACCCTCTTATGAGGAAACAGAAAACTTTGATTACCTGCAATTAGCTGTAGTAGAGAACGTAGGGCCAACTATCCAGGACATCGACGGAGTAACCTCTGCTTTACCTACTACAGCATCATTGCTTGAGATCACGCCTATACCCTCAACCTCCCTTAGCTTTGCTTACAAATCCAATTCAAGGATAGGTACAATACCTATTGATGATATTGTCGTAGACCTCGCTCAAATTGAGAAGGTCAAAACCTTAGCCATTAAGGAAAACAGACTCTTCGGAGGAAATGTAAGTTACGCAAACCTTGAATTTGATAACGGTACTCCTTCAGCCACTTCCGGTAGTGTTATAAGTGAAACACTATTTTCAAGGGACATCTATTCAAGTGATGAATCATCATCCAACCATCTAGGATACTGGAGAGATGAAGTCTACAGGTTTGGAATTGTCTACTTCGACAAGTACGGGAATAAGTCTTCTGTTCAACCTTTAGACCTTGATGGTAAGATTACCGGAAACCAGATCACTTCCGGAGTACCTGATCTTAAATTCCCTTCAAGATCAACTTCTAACACTTACTCTCTATTCGACACAGGAACAGCTATCCGGGCTTTAGGCTTGAACCTAACAGGTATAATCAATCATCCTACCTGGGCAAGAGGATTCGAGATTGTCCGGGTAAAACGGAAAAAGAACATCCTATTCCAAACTCCCTTGATACCTATGACAACTGTTCAAGGTACAGGGGCTATATCGTTCTATCCTACAACTTATTACTCTGAAGCTGACACTGATGTTATTATAGATGACGCTCAGCCAATGACTTCATCCAAGATTCTTATTCCCAAAAATCTGATGTGGCCTGAGTTAAGAGAGATTGTTCAGAATGGGGCTGTTTCTGGATCAGGGAGATCATTCAAAACATCCTCTGAGGTATACCTTAGCCGTAAAAACTTTTATGACTTCGCAGCCGTATTCCCACCTTCATCAATGTACGGAGATACTCCATTTGTTTACACAGGAGGAGAAAAGCTTGACATCATCGACTATGCACTGTTAAAACTGGAATACGATGATTTTGTAGAATCGGAGGATTACAATGCAGGAGACTATGCTAAAACCTCTGTAACAGGAACCTTCTACGCCCTTAACGAATCTCAGTACTACTTTGATGCTGATTGGTCAGGTAAGACTATTGCTTCAAACTTGAAGAACATACCTCTTACGGATTATGAATTCTTCGACAATCTCGGACAACCTGCTAGTGTAGCCGGTAACTCAGCCCTTGATTACGAAGCTCTACAAACCAAGAATGTATCCTTGTGGCAACACCAACCCACTGTTCAGAAGATGGGAGTATTTCAGCTTGGACAATCACTCTTTGAGAATAGTCGTGTTTTCAAAGCAGGTACGTTAAATGCTGCTGGGGATAGTAACTACATCGTAGGCTCAAGCGGGGCACAGTATAACCCTACAACAGCGCTGTCAAACGATTATGTGTTTGAATATTCCGGAACCCTTAACTACGTTTCAGCACTTGCTATTGCCAATATCAAACTAGGGCTAGGAGATGAACGCTACGGAGATATTAACACCACCCACGAATACATCTCAACAGGAGCCAAGTACACTTTTACTGAAGCTGAAGTAGCCAACGTCGAAGCTGGTAATCCTGTATCAATAGACCTCGATGTATGGGGTGGAGATTGCTTTATAGCCCCCCACTTATTCAAGGTGTGTGATTCAACCTACTCAGTGATTGACCAGCAGAAGAATCAAACCCCTCTGGGGAGTGGGTATGACGACATATACAACATGGCTCAAAGATGGACTGCTGTATATCGTTACGCGCCTATTGATGCTGACCCTGCTATGTGTATACCTGTACCTGTTCCTAATTGTGGACAGTATCTTCAGGTAATCCTTGAATCTGATTATAACGGAGGAGTACGGGACGTAGAGGCTATGGGATCAAACAACAGTGAGAACGGTATGCCTATCTACATCAATAGTACTGAGGCTTCTGTACGCTCGCCACTTACCTACAAATATAACCTTAACCTAAGTAAACAGAACGACAGGAAAATATTTCTCCCTAAACCAACATACTCCTTTCAACAAAATGACTTTGCTGCTAGATTAATATACTCAGACCTTAAAATCTACAACTCAGATCAACCAGGATTTGACATCTTCAGGGTAGGTAATATCTACGACCTAGAAGAAAACAGAAGATCAATAACAAAGCTAGCAGTAGCAGGAGACTCATTATACGCTATTCAAGAACAAGGTATAGTTTATATCCCTACAGGAGAAAGACAGTTAGAAGCTACTGATTCAGGACAATTATCTGTCAGGAGTGGAGAGATTATCGGAAGACCTTCAGTAGTGGATTCCAGAAGAGGATCTATTCATCCAAGAGGTATTATCTCTACCGGAGGGGTAATCTTCATCCCGGATAATATAAACAAAAGTGTTTATGTTTTAGCTGGACAGGAACTCAAGCCTATAATCCAAGACAACGAGACTTTGTTTAGAAGTTTCTTCGGGAACTTAATAGACCAAAATGCTGTTGTGGGGGTGTACGATCCTCTCAAAAGAGAATATTGGATTTACGCCAACGATCAATGTGAGGTATTCAACGAGCAAAGAGGTTGGATCACTACACTAGACTTCACCGGCTTAATGGGTGGAGTATCTACTAATCAAAAGCTATATCTCATAGGAAAACCATCTACCTCTCTTTCAATTCACGAAATGTATACCGGAAATGTAGAATCTCTGTTCGGAGAGACTGTGAACTCATCTGTCACTTGTGTGGTAAATGAAGAGAATCACGCTAAGGTGTTCGACAATCTAATGATAACCTCATCCACAGCCCTAGACACTGTAGACCTTGTAACAGAAAATGGCGGCGGTAATCAAACTGTCAGCGCTTCTATCAACGTAACCCCTAGAGAGGGGTCATACAGGATAGCAACTCCTAGAGCATCCGGAGCAAGACTTCGTGGAACAAGAATGAAAATAACCCTTAATTGGAGGAATACCCTAGCAACTCTCCACGCAGTATATACTAAGTTTCGTAACAGCGCAAGATCACCTTTCTAATGCAGAATCCTTACTTCTATAAAAATATCGGACAAAACGCAATGAGTGGATTATCCGCAGGTGCAGCCCACTCAAACCCTCAATCAGATTTCACTGTTGACCCTTACGCCGGATTAAAAGGATCAGCGCAAGGTCTTGCTCAAGGGGGTTGGATAGGTGCTATTGTGGGTGGAGCAACTGCTCAATTCGGACAATTCAAAAAGATCAACGAAAACCTTGACAAACTTCAGACAGGAGTAGAGGGTGTGACTTATGATGCTTATGGCAGACCCGTCTATCAAGGACACAATATCTTAGAAGCAAATCAAAACAGCGGAGCTTTAGATAAAGGCATTTCTAAATTGAATGATCCTAAAAACCTTATTGATCCTATAACTTCTCTGACATCTACATTCACTGGAACAAGGAGGAAAATGAAACGTAAGCGGGATGCAATACAAAGAAGTGTAGCCCTTGCTCAAAGTGATTTTAATAAGGCAGAACAGGATTTTCGAGGCTCAAGTAATCAAAGAGAAGATTACCTGGAGCGTATGAATAACAATAACAGAATGTATAACCTATACAGGAACGGATATTATGGATGATAAACTGAAAAGGTTTTTTGAGATCATTGGCAGAATGAACGCTGACCTTAATGTTAGCGATGAAGATTACGCTTTTGCTCTTGAGTACTCGCCTGAAATAAATCAGAAGGCTTTAGATGATTTTGTAAAAGCTAATAAAGAGGGTACTGCTACTCAAGAACAGTATCAAGCAGCTATTTTTGAGTGGGCAAGAAAGGTTCAATCTGACCCTGTTCAAAAAGAACGTGCTGTAAAATTATCTATTGATAAGGAAGGGCAAGAATTATCCGGAAAACTTAGGGATGGGCTTTCCCTCGTTCTGGGAGGTGTGGACATCGCCAACTCTATTAACCAGATACGTGAAGGTGATAGGGCGGCTAGACGAAGCCGGAGACCATCTAAACCAGCAGTACCTCAAAGAGATGCCTTGCTTGCTCAAGCCTTACGTGAAGCTGAAGAAGGTACGTTTGACGGAGAGAGGGCCGTAGCAGCTACTCGCGCTCAGATTCAAGATCAATACCAGAATGATATTGCTAATGCCAAAACAGCTTCTACCGGACAGGCAGGAGCTTATGGTGCTTATGCTCAATTAGCAGCCAACAGACGTAACAGAGCCTCACTACAACTAGCACCTATCCAGGATCAGATAAGAGCAAGAGAACAGCAGAGATATGACAACCTGTTGGGTATGAGGATGGACGAGACTCAGCGAATGTTTGACAACCAATCGTCTACTTACGGGCTTGACTTATACCAATACGGACAAGATCAACAAGCAGCGGCAGCACTAGGTTCGACTGGACGATCCAACTTGAGAAACTCATTGTATGGATTCGCAGGTAATGTTGCTGACATCTCCGGTAAACTTTCAGCAGATAGAAGATTTCGTAATCTCCAGAATCGCTTGAAAGCAACCTACGGAGATGAGACAGGCGATAATATGTATAAGATCAACGAGAATACTTTCAAATACACGAACCCAGACATTTACAGGAAAATGATTGAAGGAGGAACGTTCTAATGGAAAGAGGTCAAGTAGGCGCGCTTAACTACGATATGCCGATTCTGGCATTGAGAAATCAACAGCAGAGACAAGTTGCTCCACAACAACAATCTGGTGGTGGATTAGATTTTGAATTGCCTGATAATCTTGCTGGCCCTAGAGAGGCTCTTTCTGAGCTTTATGAAAATTATGGTCTGCTGAAATCTGTCATATCTGATTTTGAGAGAAGGGGTATTCAATATGATGTTCCTGACTATTCCCAACCAGGTGGTGGAGACGCTCATCAAGCATATCTGGCAGCACAAGCAAATGTTATGTATGCTGCTCAGAAGGCAGCTAATCAACGTAAACTCAGAGAACAAATCAGTGAAGCTGAATCCAGAGGTGATGTTCGATATTTACCTGATTATAATCCAGATGAAGATTGGGTTGAAGGCAATTATATGTCTACAAAGCTTGACCCTAGAGTTGTAGAAGCTAACAAGCGCACTGCTGAGACTTATTATACTGATAACGAAGTAGGCAAGGCTAACGAAGTATTTTTCCAAAATGCTGTCCGAAACATTCAGAATGATAGCACTCTTTCCGATACAGATAAGCAATACCAGATTGGAGCATTACAACGTGCCATTAAACAGTCATCACCTTCGTTTTACACTGATAATAATGGCAGTGGTAGTGGAAGTAGTGATAAATCTTTAATGAATCTCTTTCAAAGAGTAGCTAACCACACTCGCGGCGTATTCCCAGAAGGAACTTATCAAAACAAAATTATTTCAGGTCAACAGTTTGCATCTTCAAACGCCTTTACTGGTGACTCTTTTGGACGTAAAACTGTATATCGCCAAGACAGTATGGGAAATACAATGCCTGTTGAAGTTGAAAGAAAAATTACAGACACTATAAAAGATCAGTCAGGTCAAACTTATTTTGTTCTTGACGATGGAAATACTATCAATGTATCGTCAATGAATCCGGACGAAGTTTTCAGGACTCTTGTAGAATCTAATAGTGGTAAATACGGTGGTACTAATTCTCTGCCAACATTTTACAATGAACTCTCCAAGAGTGGACTTTTAGCACAGGATAGAACAGTGCCTACAGGAGTTGTATTTGGACAAGGTTCAGCAGAACAAGCTCAAAAAGCAAAACCAAATATCCCAGGGTTTGAAAGAATACAGGCAGCATTAAAAGCTGATTTTGATAAAGTATCTAATCCAGATAGTAACATTACTATTAATGTTCCAGGTAGTGACGGTACAATCTATAAATTTTCTCACTCTCCGGAAGAGGGGGTTCACCTTTCAAATTGGGAAGAGGTAGGAGGGTACGATAAAACCAACCGACCTAAGAATTTAACTTATCAACAATACTTGGATTTTGTAGATCAATCTGGCTTTTGGAATAAGTGGCTACCTGAATGGCAAAACAAACAAGTCAAATCAGCATCTACAGTACCCGATAATTTAACATCTCGCCAACAAAAAGCAATCCTTCAATTTACTATGCAATTCAAACGTGACCCCTCTCCAACAGAACTGCAAAAGATAATCACAAAATTTAAGTAATGGGTAAAAGAGTAAAGAACGAAGAGTTCGATTTCTCAGATATTGTCGATAGTGATGAACAATTTGACTTTAATGACGTAACTGATGAAGAAAATGAATTCGATTTTTCGGATGTAGTAGAAGAAGCTCCAAAAGGAACAGTTAAAACCGGATGGGGGAACTCTATCAATCCAACGGAACATCCTTTAATAAAATTTGGTACTGGCTTAGTCAAATCCGCAGCATCCTTTATCAAGGATCAACTCCCAAAGACTCACGCGCTGGTTGACCAGGAAGCTAACTTAGATTATGCCCGAAGGTTTCAGACTATGTTGGATGAAGAGTTGGCAAAGCCTAACCCAAGTCAAAAAAATGTGGAGTGGTTACGAGGAGCTATTGCACAGTGGAGAGATCAGGCTGTAGATGCCGAGCAAGAAATTGCAACTCAAAATGAAGATACTTCTAACACACTGGAAGGTGTAAACCAGGATTTATTCGAATCGAAGTCTGTTGGAGATGTTTCTTCATTCTTAGGGAGTATGGTAGGCCAAGGACTCCCTCAACTAGTCCTAGCGGGCGTGACAAGAGGTACATCATCTTACGTGCAAGAAAGTGCAGCTATATGGGATCAACAGATGGATCAGCTTTCTCAAAAGTACAACCTCTCAAGAGAGGAAGTAATAGAAAAAGGTCTTGATGAACCAGCTGCTAGTAAAGCTTATGCAATCTTGGCTGCTGGATTAGACGCTGCAAGTGCTGGAAGTGTATTAAGTCGTTTCAGAAAAGCCGCAGGATCAGGGAAATCAGTCATAAAGGATTTGGGACTAGAAGGAAGTACAGAAGCTGCCCAAGGCAACATCGAGAGGTTTGCTGCATCTCAGGGAGCAGGTACAGAATCCAATCTGTTATCAACAGAGAATGCTAAGTCTTCTGTCAATGAATTTGTTGGTGGTGTAGCGGGAGCAGGGCCACTATCAATCCTGTCAACTCATAAGAAAGCAGCAGTCAAAGCCGCAGAGCAAGCCATTGAAGAAACATCTTCCGGAACTCCGGAGATTGACGCAATTATTGATGAAGCCGGAACACTAACTCCGGAAGAATCACAAGCACTCGCAGAGATAAAAGTTGCAGAACAGGAAGAAGCAACGTTAGATATAGTTAACAAAACTGACGATTCTGTTAATAATAATTTACAAAGTGCGGAGAATACGGCAACTATCGCCGCAGAAGCGGAGATTGACACACCTGAATTTAAACAGGTAAGTAAAGAAGTAGAGGATTTAAGGAGTCAGATAGCCAACTTACCAGTAACAGCTTCTCAAGAAGAAGGTTTTAAACTATTTGTCAAGTTCACAGAGGCAAGAGAGAAGTTACAGAACCTTATTAAAGTAGGCCCGCCAAGGGATGCTGACCTTCAATATTCGTTGTTCGATGCTGTGGATCAGAAGATAAAGGTGACAGATGCTGAGGGTAATACTGGAACTCTGAAATTAGATCAAGGAGGAAAACTTACACTAGAAAACAGCTCTAAGATAATTGAGCTTGGTAACCTAGACACTGAAATTGACCCTGCAACTCCAATAAGGGACTTTGGATTAAAGTTATCCAAGACTGCTGAACCCCGTCAGGAGAAATCAGTTAAGATGACTCCTAATGAAGCTATTAAACAGCAGGTTCAAACATTCTACAAAGGAGTCCAGGAAGGCGTATATCGAGGCAAAGATGCAAGCAATGAACTTGTAAATAAGGTTCAGGAAGCTATCAAAGAATCCCCATTATCGGCTAAACAAGTCTCCACAATCCTTACTAAAGTTCGTAAGACAAATCTGTTTACTCCCGGCTCTATTTCTCGCTTGAATACCTTCATTGACAAAGTTTCAAGTGATGCTGAGTATGCAGAACAAGTTTCACAAACAGAAGAAGTTAATTCTGATGTTAAAGGCTTGTTAAAGAAATCAACTCCAAAAGAAAGGTCTGTGCTGCAAGTATTCTCTGCCCTAGAATCAGACGATCTCCAATCTCTTCCTAAGCACATTGCGTTAGGGAATTTGATTAAGAAATCAAACAGACCCGTAAATAGCCAAGACTTTGTACCGCTGAATCTCGAAAGCGTAAACAGGTATGTAACTGATGCAACCACTCAGATATATGAGAGTGAATTCGGTAGGAAACCAGTGAACATGACTCCTGAACAAATGTTCAACGAAGTTCAAAAACAAAGATACAGGCAACGCAGTGAAGAGAGGGTGAACAAGATCGCTGATGATTTAGGTTTAAATTTCGATGAGCGTCAACTACTACTGCAATCTGATACCGAGGTTGAAGACAAAATAGCTGACGAAAACAAGAAAGAGAAATTAAAAGATCAGCTTGTCAATATTGCCAGAACAGTAGGCTCAAGGCTTAAAACCGTTCCGACAGAAGACTACAAGGACATCCTGGACAGGGTTAAATCCGTAAAACCGGATGAGTTATCCATAACTGACCTGAAAAAGTATATTGAGGTAGTTGAACGCATTACTGAGAATAATGATTTCGGAGACTCTTCTGATATAGCAGCTATAGGTGCTGCTCAAAAGGGGATTGAAATTCTCTTACCTAAAATCAAGAAGCATATAATTGGTTTGACCGGAATCGAAGCAGATTATACTGCATCATTATCACAAGCCTTTAAATCCATCTTCGGATTATCTACAGAAGCAGCTACGTTTCAGGAGAACAGCGGTATAAAGGGTATCTCAGATGCTCACGCATATTCCCTTGAAGATGAGGAAGCCATCGTAAATAAGTTTAACTCTATGCACGATGAGTTCAAGAATAAGAAAAACAATGGATTCTCGACTGAGAGTATCTTTAGAAGAGGGCTATATAAAACCCTTATTAAGCACGATGCTGCTGTTGATGGGGATGAGTATTTACGGACTAAAGGAAAGCCAGCCATAGAGACTACAATCCGGAGTTACAGAAGTATTGGAGATGAAGAATCTGCGAAAGTAGTCGAAGCCTTATACGAGCCGTTTAAGAATGTGCAGACCATAAAGGAAGCTTCTGAGGTTATGGAGAGGATAGATCCACTTAGTAAACAGGTATTTGATGAAGTTGTAAAGTGGTACGACAGGTACAAGCCAGAGGTTAAAAAGTACAACGAGGTTTACTACGGAGACTTCAGTCAGGATATTGTAAACTATGCCGGAGAAACGCATGTCCGTCCTGTAGGCATAAAACTCACAGAGATTGATGATATGATGTATAAGCCAGGAACACTTAAACCTAAAAGGCTTGATTCATCACGAAGATTTTCTGGTAGCGTACCAGAGGGTAGTATAGTCGATCTGAATTTTGATGTGAATGTTGTTCGTCATATCAAGAAACTGTCATTTGAATTAAAAGCTCACCCCTATGTGGCTCAAGTCGAAGCCTTCGCCAAGCAAAAGGAAAAGGTGTTGGAGATGTTCGGGTATCAAAAGGGAATTCCGGAAACCTTGAAGAAGGCTCAAAATATATACGACAAGATATTCGACAGGAATGACGGCTTATATAAAAGTTTCTTAGATGACTCTTACGGAATAGGTAGGATGTCAAAGTCCGACCAGAATATCGCTAAGACCCTAAGCGCAGTCCACAAACTTGTATACACCGCAACGCTTTCTGGTATTACACAAGCACCTAAGCAGTACACGGTACTTGCTTCTACTGCCATCAACTTAGGCACAGACGCAGGTGTAGTGTTCAGTTCGATTGTTGAGATTGCTCAAAATAAGTCCGACTTTAAAGAGCTTATAAAAGGGGAGTCTGTTTCTTCTCGCGGACGAGAGGCTTCTGTTGTGAATCTGGGGAACTGGCTCGATGCCTCAGAATTCCTCAAGACCGAATCTACTATCAAGAAACTATTCAGTTCACAATTCCCAGATCAAATCGACAGAGTATTTAACTCGATGTGGGGTGGATTGAAACCTTTGATAACTACCGATGCTTCCGCTGCTCAAATTTCATGGCTGTCCTACTACAAGCAACATCTCAAGTCAATAGGACAGGAGTACAAAGGCTTGACAGAAGAAAATAATTTGAGAGATACTCCGGAAAGGAGGGAGGCCAGAGCCTTCGCCAAACAACGCGTAGATGAAACTCAGGTATCAAGTAATCCTGCTGAATTAGCAAAAGCCGCTAAGACTAGGGCTATAACCGGACAACTTGCCAAAGCTCAATTCATGCCCTTTGGATCATTTAACCTATCCAAAAAACAGAGGCTTGCTACTAATGCTAAAATCATAGCCTTCGGAACAAAAGAACAGAGAGCAGCCGCTATTAAGGATACAGTAGCCGCATACGCAGAGTCAATCGCATTCATAGCGGTAAAGAGAGGTTTGCAAGCTTCATTCGGAGCAGGTATAACTTATGCTCTGAGAGAATTATATAACCTGGATGACCCGGAGGATGATGAAGAAAAGAAGCAACGTGAAACCAGACAATTTGCTCAAGATGTCACAGATTGGATTTCTGATGTTGTACCTGTTACCCTTCTCGCAGCCGAGCCTGTAAAGCTTGCTTTGATAGATGGAGTGGAAGAGTTGATCTACTGGTGGCACAAGCAGGAGAATCCTGACTTAAAGAAAACTGAATTCTATAAAGAAACGGGATTAGACCTCAGACCTAAACCAAAAGATGATCTGTGGTGGCTCGACTATCTGGGTAACTACGGAATTATGGTCGATAACATTTACAAAGGCTTCGACTACGCTGAAGATGCAAGTAATGATACTATGAGTACCGAACAGCAAAGGCTTGCAGGGTTAGCAGCATTCGTAGAATTCATCTCTTTTGGATTGATGCCCGCTGATATAAGGAATCCAATCGTCTCAGAGTACTTAAAGCAACGTAAGGACGCTAAACAGAATGCTCCAAAATCAACGAACACTTATAGACCCAACAGACCTAGAATACGAAGAATACAGCCAATAAACTAGCACAATTATTGTAACTACTAACCTCTCACATAAATGTCTCAAAAGATCGCACTCATCTCTGCCTTTCTATATGCTAAACTAGAAATAATACTAGGTAGCGCAGCCGGATTATCAGTAATAGCCTTGAACATCGAGGAACTTCTAATCAAGGGGGCATTCGCACTGGTATTCGGTGGACTTGGTGCTATAGGGGCACACCTGACGAAGAAATATATTATAAAAGAGAAATAAGATTTAACCCTAAGTAATATGAGAAAAATAAAGCCTAAAGGAACAAAGAAGTGAAATTCGTAGACAAGCACAAAAAGCTATTAATGTTAGCTATGGGGGTGGCGATCTTTGTCGTCACTCTTATTTCATTATACCACGGTAAGATCACCTGGGTATGGGAGGGAGTTACAGGTTGCGCCATAGCCACTCTAATGGTATGGATACCTGAAGAGTTATCCAAGCTGATTCTTAGCATCATCAAAAAACTTACAACCAAACTTTTAGGAAACAATGGCCAAGGGAAAGACCCAGAAACACTATGACAAATCGCCCGCTAGTCGCGCTGTCAAGGCTGAGTATCAAAAGAAATTTAATGCAAAACCTGAAAATAGGAGACGCAGGGCTGAACTCAATAAATACAACAGAGAGGCTCAAGAATCAGGTAGGGCTAAAGTTGGCGATAAAAAAGATGCATCGCATAAAGGAGGTAGGATAGTAGGCTTTGAAGATCAAAAGACCAACAGAGGTAGAAAAGAAAAAAGCCGCCGAACCGGCTCTAAGCGTTGCTAAATACCCTTCAAATTTGTACTCTTAACTGTACTAGCATACTGCTTGTTGGAATCCAGCACCTTATCAATTCGAGATAAGAATGTTTTAAGCTGTTCATACCCATGTTCAGCAATTCTGTAATCCTTCCTCTGCTGGTAGTACTGAACCTTAGCTTGGCTCTCAGCCTTACCTACGCCTACGCCACTCTCGATCAGTTCCAGCTTTTTATTCTCTACCAGATTCTCATACTCATCTTTTAATTGATTGAAGAGCTTATCGGCATCTGTCATTTGCTTACCTAGCCCGACAGAAAGGTTCGACAACTTATTGCAGAGCTGTCCTATTACAATGATATTATCTGTATCGTACAGAGAGTCCAATTCCTTGATTGTCTCTAGTGCTTTTCTTAGTGAGTCGTTATTCATCTACTGTCCAGGTTTTTCCGTTTATATGGGGTGAATGCTTGTGCTGTTCTAATATGATATACTGTTTAGCATCATCTAATGTCTTGTGGGAACTAGGATTACCATAATCATCCTCCCATCTTACTTCAAAGCCTCCAGGAGTAGGGGTGATTTCCGCGAAAAGTAACTCCTCACACACCACACCTTTATACACTTCCTTTTCAGCAATAGCACAGTATATACCGTCTGGTTCTTTAGTGAAACGTATGTTCATATCTCGTCTTGGTAATATTCTGATTCAACTTTATTAACTCTTTTAAGAATCTTCCTTAGATCGGATAAGTGAGTACCTAAGAACTCAAACATCTTGTTTCCAAATTCATCTTCTACGATCCGTGGGTTTTTAGCGTTTAGTTTTAATTTCATATCAATGTACGTTTGCCCAATTTTTACCTAGTTTAGCCTCTCCAATAAGAGGGATATTCAACTGTAATTTTTTACCTGCTTCCTGCATGCACCATTCCATAATTCTGGCAATTTCAGGTGCGACACTATCTTCTGCTTCTATTTCAGCCTCATCATGGAAATATCCAACACGTTTAAGTATCTTACCTCTGTACTTGTAATATGGTCGTCCTAGTGAATCTAGTAGTAGATTACCCATTTGCTTGTCAAAAAGACAGAGAGCATAATCTACTATGATTGCGCCTGTGGATTGAAACAAGAGATTAACCAGTGAGTGTTTGGATCGAGAGTACAGTTTTCTTCCGTCGATTCCGGTAATCCATTTCTTCTGTCCTATAGCCTCCCATTCATATTCAATCTTATCCTTTAACTGTTTAAGGGCAGGATTCGCCGCCCAATATGAATCAAATAGTTTTTGAGCTTCCTTTTCCGGCTTACGAAGTGTCTGAGCAAGTTTCTTAGGTTGCCCACCGTAACTCAAACAGTAATGCCCATTTTTGGATAGTGAGCGATATGGTTTGAATCCTGGATGTCCTTTATCAAAATCTGGACTATCTATATCAAAATCCTTCGTTTCTTCAGCAAAGAATATCTTAGTATTGATAGCGTGAACATCTCCTTCTAGTAGCACTTTAGCTCTTTCTCCATTATCGAAGGGGAAAGTCCAATGAGCTTCACACCTAGCTTCTAACGCAGCCTGATCGACTCCTATGAGAGTGAATCCATCTTCAACAGTAAACAATTCACGAAATTCTTTACCTAGTAGGACACCTTCCTCAGCCTTTGGTACGTTGACTACAACAGTGTGCTTTTGTCGATGAGTAGATGCAATGCCAGAAGCTCCAGCAGGAAGTCTACCATCCCACGCAAGCCGGGGGTGTTCCTGCCAACCTGTTAGAACACTTAACCTATTCCGTAGAGATAGGAACTTCACAATTTTTTTAGGAAGATCACCGTCTAGTTCTAGTAGATTCGGACATATCTTTCCACTTTCCTGAATCTTAGGGGAGGTTGTAATTAATTTCCCTCTGTCATCTCGAACAGGTTTACCCTTAGCATCCTTCTTATGATTCCAAAGAGTTGGTTTCCATCCGATTGACAAAAAATATTCTTTAAGTTCAATCTGATCGCTAAGACTCATTGGTAAACTGTTAATAATCTTTGCTCCAGGTATAATCCTGATATTTTTGCCATTAACCTCAATGGACTCGTAGTGAACCTTAGCATTATGCCGTACAATGAAATTGTTCATCGTTGCAGAGAACTTTCCATCTTTCGTGTATGGTTTGGCTGGTATGGTATAAAAGCTTTCCTCTGCTTTCTTTAACTTACGTCTTGGTAAATCCGGCTCTACCTCTTCTTTCAAATCCGCAATAAGTTTTTCAATTCTAGGAGTTAATGTAATTGCCTTAGATATATCAAACTTGAATCCGGTAAAGGTCTGAGCATTCATCAAAAAGAAGTTCTTCTGTCCTAGCCTGAAAGCATTAATCGACTCGATCTGAGGCTGGAGCTGCAAATACACCTGTTCGGTAACCTTACAGTCCTGTTGGCAATATTCATCCATTTCATCTGACCATCTACAGAACTCATTTTCGTGAGGCTGAATAATACCTCGATCTAAGGCTACTTCTCTGTAGGGTATCTTATGATCTCCAAGACGTTCTCCCCATGCTTTAAGAGAATGACCATCTCTGTCAGGATAAAGGAATTGAGAGGCAAAAAGTGTATCAAAAAAGGTTACTGGTCTTCCACAGATAGTATCTCTTCCAACGTGCATCTCTAGTCCTAAATCCTTCCACAGTACCCATCCATCATACCCTAGAAAATTGTGTCCTATAATAGTAGGATTGTCACCAATGAAATCCAGGAACGCATCTCTTACCTGTTGAGGTGTGGATCTGAAGGGATTCAGGGTAAGAAACTCACCACCGATCCGCTTCAAAACCACAGTCCAAATATCAGTCTGGAAAGGGTACAGATCATTAGCTTCAATATCAACTACAACAGCGTTCATATCAACTTCGCTCCTGGGATTATTTGTTCAATTGGGACTTTGTACTTTCGGAAACTTACTGTTGATACATTTAGAATTAAGACCTAGCAGTTTACATAAATCCGTTAAACAATATTGTTTACCCTCGTATTCAACATTAATATTACTTCGACGATTTCGACTTTGTTCGGCAATCGTTATCCACTTGCAGTTAGAAGGGCAATAATCACCGTTATAATCTATTCTTTCGATTGAATGTCCGTCAGGACGGGTACCCATATCCATTAAAAAATTATCAAATGACTCCCGCCATCTATCACACACTTGTATACCTCTTCCCCCATACCAAGGATAAGCCCGACAGGAATTGTCATAACAGCGTTGCAACATACTCTTCCAACATCTATGTTCAGGTGAACGACTATATCCATGACGAGTAGTGGATTCTTTTTGCAAACAACCACAAGATCGTGTCCATCCGGAAACCAGTTTATTTCCACGTATAGATTTTACTGTTCCACAATCACATGTACAGTGCCAGAAAGTTGCTGTTGGTGTTCTTCTATCAAAACCTGTGACTGTTAATCTGGTGAAACGTTGTCCTGTTAAATCTTTTACTTTACCCGACATATTTCCTTTCCGGCTCTTGAATTCTCAAATACTCGTCTTTATCCCTATGAACTTTGATCTCAAAGTATTCATTACTATCACATCCACGATCAATGTCAAACACGTAGTCCTCATACTTTTCTGGATTTGCTTCTAGTGTTTTCCTTGTTATCCTTTTCCCCGTCACTAACTTGTTCCCCATAAAGGGGTTGATTATCTGCATAGTCTATTTGCTTTACATGGCTCATCTTCCGAGTGTGGAATCGTTGGGCGAGCGGTTTGCCTATTCTGTGATAGATTGTTTGAGTGTTTACTTTTAGTTCATCAGCCAAGTCCTTAACACAATCAAACTCTCTTCTGTCACCATTGACAAAAAGTACTGTGACCTTCTTTTGATTGACCCTGGTTCTTCTGTTGATCTTTCTTACTGGAATTTCAAGTTCAACAGTGAATGGATAGTCTGGAATATCCACATACCCTCCATTTTCATCAAGTATCACTACCTCTTTTGGCGAGAAATCGCGGTTTCTTTTGTAATAGAGATATGTGATAGCACTGAGAGGATAGTAGTAACACCTCTGTTTGATGTAAGAGGTGTTTACTTGCTCCTTATCTCTGATTCTCTCCCAGAGATCATGTTGAAAATCCTTGAGTAATCCTGTATAGTACCAATCCCTTCTATGGAAACGATTAATCCACTTCCCAATCTCGTTATACAACTCAATTTCATTCATGGCCTAGTTCCAGGGTAAATCGTCCGTTCCTCCGTCGTTAGTTGTAGCCTTTTTAGGGACAAACGGTACTACGCTGAATTTGTCTTTGTTGTCTTTTCTAGGGTATGCTGAAACATTGCGATAACCTGCCTCTGAAGCTGGTAATTCACTCAAAGCTTTAAGACCCTCTTTAGTGATGCCAATTTGAAAATACTCGCCGTATTGTCCGTTTGCGCGAGTGATGAAAATTCCGTTAATGTACTCCTTGTTCTGTGCCATAAAATTTCTCTAAGATTTCTAGTAGTTTTGAAAATTCTTCTGTTGATATTTCTTTGTTTCTCCGATAGGAGCAGTACACCAGTGCCTGATCCACAATCGTTTTCTTATCCATTGATAGTAATTTCAAATGGTTTAGCCTGCTTAAGATCAGCCACTAGCGTGGCTACTTCTTTGAATTCAGGTCTGGACTCCAGATAGGCTATTAGCGCATCCTTGAATTCAGGTTTGAATGCTACAATGGTTTCTTTCTTTGCTAGGGCTTTTTCAGGACGCACCTCTTCCTTCTCACTTGTCGTGAGTTCTTTTGTTTCTTCTGACATAATTATAGATAAGTTTTGATTACTACGATAAGTCCGATCACCAGTAATATGAATCGGAAATAGTTGACGATTATTTTCATAAAGCTTTAAGCTTTTCTTTGGTTACCTTACTTATACGAAAATACTTCTCTAATTGTTCAATAGTCATACCACCTTTTATTTTTTCAGTAGCAGTAGTATAATCAGGAGTACCTTCGTTTAGCCAGGGTAGGTCTTTAGTTGCAGGAGGTTTAGCTGCTTTTGGTGGTTTAGAAGTTTCCGTCGGGGTCGGAACTTCAGTTTTTGATTTACTGTGATCGTTAGTAGCGTCTGCATCCCTGGTATCATCAATAAGGAACAGTCCATTAAGGGCATACTTGCGGGCGTAGGACGAGGTGGCACCTGTTACCTGAGAATCCTGCATACCTTTTAATTCTACAGCATGCTTGGCATAAGCTGTGGTTATCCATACATTTTTTGGATTGCCATCTTTATCATACTCAGTCAGAGTCGCTGCGGCTTCAATAAACAAGTGACCACCAATCTCCACAAGCCTGTCGGGTATGATTAGGGTTGAATTAGTTTCTAAAAGCAATGGTTTTACTGCCTCTTGAATATCCTCGCTATTTCTGAAATGGTATTTTCCGAAGGAATTATACTGAGACTTCGGAGCTTTGAGTTTTTGTTGGATAGTTTGTAATGCGTTCATAAATTTCTAATCTAGTAGCTCTTATAACGCAGAACTACTAGAAAAGTTTCACTAACCACTAATCCCTTGATACTGTGATAGTTTCAGAGTAAGAGATATGAGGACAGCTTGTAGTCAAACAGTTCTCAGCGTAGGTGGTCGAAGTAACTGTAATCTCAGTAAAGGCTTCGTTGTGATCTCCGTGACTGAAGCGTATAAACCCATCATCTGACGAAAGCATTATTCCCTCGACTAGATTACCTACTGTGAACTCTGTGTCGTTCTCTGCGTTGTAGGGCTTACCATTGATAGTAAAAGTCCCACCAGTAACCTTTGTGTTGTCCGTGATAGTGAATTGTCCTGAGAGGACTCCGGAAGAGAATGACCAGTTTCCAGAGAGGTTATCATAAGTAACAACTTGCTTTGCCGGCTCGTCCTCACTGCATCCCGCAATGATGAACAGTAGAATAAATAGTCTTTTCATAAAGCAATATAAACAAAAAAGGGAAGCTTTCGCTTCCCCTAACCTCTCCTAAAATACAAGACCCCTACCTTCTTTATCTCGTTTAAGTCCCTTGACTATTGGATTCCTGGCGATTTGGGATGGGGTAAGATACTGCTTCACCCTTCCAATTTCAATGGGTTCTCCCTCTTTCTCAAACTTTGGTTTACCCTTTTCATCCGGTACGCTCATAAGAGCATCATGGAGTTCCTCAAAGGTAATGTGGCTTTTACCGTTGCCTTTATATTCCTCTATGATTTCAGCTACATAACTGTAGAAGCCTTTGTTGCTACGGGTAAACCCCTCATTAGAGGATCTTTTGATCTTCTCCTTCTTAGGAGTACCGTGGAGTTTGATTGAATTTGATATTTTCCCCTTACTTTTAGAGGCTAGTTCGTATGCAGTCTTGAAATCTAAATCTACCTCTGCCATCATTCCGCCATTCTCAGACCTCTGAACTCTTAGAACTTTCATACCTCTCTCATCTTGAAAGAAGTCAATAATCATTTTGCCCAAGGCTGTGCCATTTGATTTGTTTCTGCCAGCCCATTTCTTAACTGCTAGAAGCAGATCATTGTCGTCTACTCCTATAGTTCCTGTAACTTTTGCATTTCCGAATTCCATTTTTGTGTGTGTTGGTGTGTAGTACAAATATACGGATTTAGTATTAACGTGTTACACTAAACCCTAAAATATTTCTAATTATGGTAAAAAAGTACTACTGAAATATCTAAATGTTGTATCAATCTTACTTCCTCACACGCCAGGAACTCCCCATCGGAACCAACAGTCTTCCCCGAATAAGCGGCAAAGAACACTTCCTCACACAGAAAATCACGCCCGTCGTCTAATAGTACTATTGAATCACTAGGGTCTTGGTTACTGTAGAACTTACTAAATGAACCCTCTGTTAGGAGAACATCTTCCTTTTCTCCACCTCTTGTATAAGATAGAATTACATCGTAAGGTCGGGAGAGAACGTCAACAGAAATATCACTAACATCCGGATTAGAGTTTCTAATAAAAACATCCGGCATTGCTTCGTCAAAGAACTTTTGTAGGCTTTTCATAAAAACAAGTTTTAGGAGAGAATTATTGGAGGGTCTAAAGGTCGGAACGTCATTTGTCAGGTCGTGTCAGAAAAAAATTCCTTGCGATAATGGGGCATATTGACTACGTTTAAAGTGGTTATACGCAAATATATGTAGATAGTTCTACATTTTCATAGATTAATCGAAATTTTATATGGATAAGATTGCCGAACGGATAACAGTCTTAGAGAAAAAGTTAGGTTTTTCAGCTAATAAATTGGGCTTAAAAGCCGGTTTGGGCAATGGTACGGTACTTTTATGGCTGGATAAACCAGTTGACTTCAGCAGCGATAAAGTCGATCAATTCATAGAATATTGGGAAATCAATCCTGTATGGTGGGCATCTGGAGAAGGTGATATATTCATTAAGGACTCTGAAAGAGCTGATAAAATCTCATTATATGAGAGATTATTAAAAGAATCTACAGAGTCTAAGGAAACAGCCGTCCGAGATAAGGAGGATTGGAAAAAACAGAGTGAAAAATGGGAGGCCGAAGCCTCTAAATTAGTGTCGATGCTTGAGATCACCTTACGTTCTAAATTCGGCGGATTGCAGAACGGAGATTAACTTCTCGACCTGGCAGTGGGTGATCTTCTGTTCCATTACCTTATCAAAGCTCATACACCCTTCCACAAGTCGTAAATGCTCCTTGGATAACTCCAGGCTTTCCATTAAATAATTTGCCAGTCTTCGGGAATCAAGGCGCTTCCAATCATCTGTTCGATCAAAGTTTTGCATAGAGAGGTTTTTATTAACCTGTAAAGAAAACGTCATTTTGTCGAAAAATGTATGTGTAAACATCAATCAGATTACAATGTCAGATTTGAACAGAAAACACAATTTTATCTTATAACGCAATTTGGGCGACCTTAAAAAAGAGGGGAATGGGGGAACATTCTTCACATTTGAAACTACTAGAAATACTAGCACTTATACCTAGTAAGCTACTAAAACGCCATTTTAGCCTAGTTTCCAAGACATCCGGATTCCGGCAGGGGGCTCTTGAAAATGAAGCAGTTACGTGAGTGACTGCTTTTTTTGTTTGTTGGAGTTGTTTTCCAACGGCTCTGCTTCCGTAAGCCCAGCTTTCTTGGACAAGACCGAAAAACGTTATAAATTTTGTTTCCAGAACCCTTGGTAGTCATTGCTGGTGTACCGGCATAAATTGATTGAGCCCATCCTGAGTATTTTGAGTTGAAGATTCCGACTGGGATTTTAACGCGGTTGTCTAAGCACGCAGTCATTTTTAACATCATTTATATGGAACCCTACGAAATTGTCAAGTCTATCATGATCACGTTTGCCATCGCGTATCTGCTAATGGAAATAGTACTTAACCTCAACGATGTTGATAACGACACCTCGAATATTATTCTCCTGCAATGGTCAAAAGGAAAGTTATTCATTATACCGTTCGCGCTTGGTGCCATTGGAGGCCATTTGTTTTTGGGTACGCGCAATCCCGATTTTAAAATGGTAAATTCTATCTATCCGGTTTTAATCCTCTTTGCTATCGCTGTTTTGTCTGTCGCGTTTTCTTACGTCATCAAGTTTGAGAAATCAAAATTCTTTCTTACCTCTCTCCTGGTGTTGGGAATCCTTTACGGTCATTTTTTCTGGTCGATGAACTATGCAAATCCAGTACACCCATGAAGGCCTTTCTAAAATCAAATATTAAGGGCATTCTGCGAATCAAGGCGGCCGTCGCGGTAATGCTTGGCATCATGATCATCATTGATATCATACTCGTCATGTTGGAGAAAAGAGCTTACCCGACCTTTAGCTGGGTCGTCCGCGATCATCGCCCCACACTATTATGGCTTACTTTTCTCTTTGGTGGTCTTGTTTCAAAAGTGTTTTACAATAGAAGCATCGCATATAAGGAGAAAGAATTCACCGGTTTTCTTGGTTTCATGTCGGTAGTATCGATGTTATTCGTGCTTGGTCACCGAATTCCTTCTGTCGGCTTTTGGGACGAGTTGGTGACGCTCGCGTGTGGAGGTGCCGTTGCCTATCGAATTTGGCCACAGTATGTGCCGGCGCCGCATCGAACGATTGAAGAGGAGTCACTGGAAGCCTTGGAGAAAAAGTTCAGGGGAGAAGAGCAGGAGGAATAATAGGTGGAGTAATGGTTTATTCACATCTTCTTGTTGTGGATCAAACCTGTTGATAGATAACAATGAGATACTTTAATTTGTCAACTTAACCAACGTTGCATGAATGGCTCCAATTGCATCACTTCGATGAAGCTCACTCTACTTGCTTTTCTTGTTCAATTTTGCTTTTCTGCCGGTGCTCAAAAATCAGAGCCAAAAGTTATCTGGGGAACGGAATTCAAGGCACCAAAACGCTCGTCACTCGATGACATCGTCGGCTGGGATTATACGGGCATTTATGCTTTAAAGGCGCGCTACGGTTTTAACAGCGCGAAGTATACACTTGAACATTATGATAAGAAATTCAATCCCACCCGTTCCTATGATCTTGAGCTTAGACAGGACGGGGTTGAAGGAAAAGTGGAGCTGATCCTTCAGTTACGAAACAAGCTGTATCTCTTCTCATCGTTTCCCGATTCAAAAACCAAAAAGAGGATTTTGTCGGTTGAAGAAATAGACAAGAAAACACTTCAGCCTTCGGGAGAAAAACAAAAAATAGCTGAGATCGATTATGCTGGTGAACTTCGTTCAAACAGTGGATCTTATCAAGTAAAGGTGTCGCGTGACAGTTCAAAGCTTCTCATCGTTTACAACCTGCCATTTAAAAAGAACGAACCGGAAGCAATCGGCATGACAGTTCTCTCTGATAATCTGAAGCCAATGTGGAATAAAGAAATCAAACTTCCATTTGAAGATGAGCTTTTTGATCTTGAATCTTACAGAGTTGATAATGATGGTGACGTATATCTTCTCGGATTGATCTACAATGAGAAACGCAAAAGCAAAAGGAGAGGAGCGCCGAACTATAAGTATCAGATTTTTGCCTATCGCGACAAAGGCAAGACCGTGAAAGAGTATCCAGTAATGTTGAGCGACAAGTTTATAACGGACATGCAGATTGAAGTGCTCAACAATAAAAATCTCATTTGCGCCGGGTTTTATTCTGCCAAAGGAACGTATAGCATTCGCGGAACGTACTTCCTCACAATTGATGCAAAGACCAAGGACATCAAAACAAAAAGCTTCAAGGAGTTCGGCATTGATTTCATCACCCAAAACATGACGGAAGGACAAGCTGAAAAAGCCAAGCGTAAGGAGGAAAAGGGTCAGGAGAATGAACTCTACGAATACGATCTAGACAGGCTCATCGTCGGCAAAGACGGAAGTGCGATCTTACTGGGCGAGCAATATTACGTGACAACCCAGACACATACATCATTTGTTAATGGACGCACGCAGTCATACACAAGCACACACTTTTATTATAATGACATTATCGCCGTAAAGGTCGACCCTTCAGGAAAGATCGAATGGAGCGAAAAGATTGCTAAGCGCCAGCATACAGTTGATGACGGCGGTTTTTATTCGTCGTACACAATGGCAATTGTAAAAGGGCAGCTTTGCTTTATTTTCAATGACGATCCAAGAAACGTTTCCTATAGCGGCGTCGGAAAAGTCGTGAACTATCGTGGTGGCAAAGAGTCGTTAGTAATGCTCGTGACACTTGACCAGAAGGGTAAACAAAGGCGTCAGCCGTTGTTCAGCTCGGCGGATTTGGAAGTGATCACACGCCCGAAAGTTTGCGAGCAGATAACCAACAACGAGGTAATCCTGTTTGGGCAGCGGCGAAAAACACAGCAGTTCGCAAGCGTGACATTCTAGAAATCTTGTTTTCGTCGCAACGGGTAGATACAGCCGTCACAACAAACGCGGCATGTGATTTTACCAATAGCAGGTTATGGAATACTTACTTTACCTGCTCAAAAACACCGTATTCATTCTTATTGCGGCGCGTATTGTGGTTATTGCAGTGGTCACTTTTGCCATCTATCGACTGGTTTTACATTCGAATTGGTTCAAGAGATTCAAAAACCAGAAATGGTAATCAGAATGTTACTGATAATGTGATTACTTCTTTTCCGCGTTGGACCTTAACCGGAACGGTTTCTTCTTTTTTGAATTTCGACAGGGCATCCATGTATCCATAAATATCCTTGACCGGAAAGTCACCCATTTGAATAATAATGTCGCCGGTCTTTAGTCCTGCCCGATCTCCGGGTTTTCCGTCTGTTACTCCATCAACTTTGAGACCCTCAACATCGGAAGCGTAGCTTGGCATAATACCGAGCGTGACCTTAAAACTAGCGATTGATGATTGTTGTTTTGCTTTCGTCTTTAAAAACGTAAGCTTACCGGCATCATTGAGATCGTTGATCATTCTGGCAATGAATTTTAATACCTCCGATTCGCCGTTGAGGTTGATCTTCTCAATGTCATCAGACGGTTTATGATAGTCAGCGTGCGAACCTGTGAAGAAATGAAGTACCGGTATATCTTTCAAATAGAATGAAGTATGGTCAGATGGTCCGATACCAGATGAGTCAGTTGCAATTGTTAGTGTTTCTGGCTTCAATTTTTTTATTAACGGCTCCCATACCGGACTTGTGCCCGTGCCATGTACGATCAGGCTCTTTGTCTGCGGATTCAATCGCCCGATCATATCCATGTTGATCATAAAGTTTACAGTTGACAATTCTATAGGAGCATGATCAGCAAAATATTTAGAACCTAGTAAGCCCATCTCTTCACCGGAGAAACAAAGGAAAAGGAAATTATTGTTTTCCTTAATATCATTTGTTGTATAGAACCGCGCGAGTTCAATTACACCAGCCACCCCGGACGCATTATCGTCCGCGCCATTGTGAATTTTTGTAGCCGGATTCGCATCAAGGGACGATTCTTGTCCGTCGGTACCGAGGTGATCATAATGTGCGCCTATGATGATGGTCGTTGCAGCATCGTTGTTGAGGAAGCCCGCAATGTTATAAGCGGTTCCGGATTCGCCTTGCCCGTGAACGCCGCGATGAAAGGTAAATGCCTGACTATATTTTCTCTCGTCGCCTGCGGGTTCAAGGCCTAACGCCTTGAAGTGTTTTTCGATATAATTGCGTGCTGCAGTTTCGCCAAGCGTCCCGGTGCCGCGGCCACCCAATGAATCATGCGCAAGCACCTCGATGTGTTTTCTTATATTTTCTTCACTGAACTTCTGAGCTTTCGAAACGCACGACGAAAGGATGACAAGAACCGCAATGACTAATAATCTCATAAAAGACAAATTTCCCCTGAAGATACATATAGTATCGTTGCAGCGGAAATCTGGTTTATGCTAACGGTCGACAATAACTTTTTGTCTTTCAATTTTGTTACCCTGTCGTATTACAAAAATGTAGAAGCCATTTGATAGTTGTTGTACTGGTGCGACTTCGACTCCGTCTCTAAGTTTATCAATCGAGATGTCTGCATGAAATTTTTGTTGACCAGTTCCATCGACAATTTCAATACTTACCGGATAATGTTGTTTTGAAAACACCGACACAATGAAATTACCGCTGGACGACGGATTCGGATAGATGTCGGCGGTAAACGCATTAGCCGGATCCGCATCAACACCCGTGATCGAAAATGTGAGAGCCTGAGAAATTTTGCTACAGGTTCCATTGGTTACCATCACCGTATAGCTTCCTGATTCGGTTGGATAGTAAAAGCTTTCTGTCGCGCCGTCAATAACTTCTCCATCCTTCAGCCATTGGTAGACTGCATCTACATCTACGGAAAGCGTATCGTTTGCCTGCGTGATAACAGGATCGGCAACGGTTTCCGTTGAATACGAAATCTCGATGGGAACGTCAACCTGCTGGCCACAGCCCGGAACCGAAGATCTGAAGATTAATTCATTCACGCCGTTCTCCAGGAAATCATATGAGACATAAACAATTCCTTCTGTTGGATTTGACGCCGACGCGATAATGGAACCGTTATCGTCAATGATCGAATACGTTGCCGCTTCTTGTACATTGTTCACGATTACCTGTGCATTTTCCTGGTAACACGCGTTTACAATGCTAACGTCCGGTGTGTTCAATGCTTCACCTGACTTAGTCAACGTCAGCTCAAAGCGATTTTGATAACTTGCCTGATCAGTGGTTACTTCGAAATTAAGTAACCCCTGGCTATTCAGATCGATTGATTCAGCTGAAAGCTTATCAGTTAATGTGAAATCCATTCCATTAAGTGATTCCAGATTTGAGAAGGATAACGAATAAGATCCGGGTGAAATGTTGTCGATGTTAACTGGTATTGTACTTGAACAGAAGTTTACGCCAATGTTATTCACGGCATACTTCAGGGTATCGGTGATAGACGTCGAAAGATTAAACATCCCGCGGTTCTTCCGTTTTGGTGAATCGTATTTTGCATCGTATGCAGCCGTTCCTCCAGTTGAAAACACGAGTGTTGCCTGATCGACAATATCGCCACCTGTCAATCCGATAATAATATAGTCAGTTTGGTTGCTTCCCTCGGATGATGAAACACGGTCAACCTTAACATCTTCAGTTCCGGAAAGAACTGGATTTTCATCCGTTGCCTGGATCCAGAATGTCTGTCCGGGTTTCAACACTGGCGTAACAATCTTACTGTCGTAATATTTGTACTGTGTAACGGCGACTTCATTTTCTATTTTGCTTTCCTGTATCGCAATGATATCGCTGAGCGCATTCCGCGACCACAACGTTGTATCCCATGTCACGTACGCTGTGTACGGATTGCCCACAAGATTCCAACCGGAGTCGAAAGTACCGTCGCCCCCGGTGAGATTCACCGAAGCGCTGCCAATAACAGGTTGGCCTTTGAATTCCAATGTTATGGATGTCGTGTCATTGAATCCGTGCATGTATGCGAGGTATCCTTTTGATCTCAGCAACGGCGAGCTGTTGGAACTTCCGCTCTGGGGATAGGCTGTCATTGATGTGTAATTTCCGTTTGACGTAAACATTGAAGGCGCATTTCCGAAACTTGTTCCGTTTGTTGACCCGATGAAATTTCCGGTGACAGGAAAATATTGTTGAATGTCCGAAACGGATGGACCGTTTAACGGCGAAGAAAATTCGCGCCATGTGTCGCCAGCTGCATTCATATATTGTTGCACACGAATCGATCCACTGATCGAGCCACTTGTCACCGGATAGATGACTGCGGTTTTTTCCGCTGTACTGATAAGGCGAATATTGCCATCGTAAGTGCTCAATGATCCGCCCAGCATTTCGACCCCATCCGTAACGTTCATAATTTGATTTACACGAACGTCTCCGTTTTCTATGGTGATTTTGTTGACTGTGTTGATATTCGGCTCTACGTAAAGAGAAGCGATCGCGGTTGAATTAACATTGAGGTTTCCACCGGTAAATGCAAGTTGGCCAGTTTCACCATTGGGGTTTACATGTCCAAGCAGTTTTAAATTATTATTTCCAAGATGGAAGACGGATCCGGGTTTTAATATAAGTCCGCCGCCGCTCGTTGATCCTGCAGTGTAATCAAATGCGCCACCTGTTTGTAAGTTCACGCGCGCATTTGACTCAGCTTCGAATGAGTAGAACCCGATGTGATTAGCAGATTGCAAGTTATGCAATGCATTGTCTGCGAAAATCACTGAAACATTGTGGTACGGTACAGGCGACCCATCCGTCTGTTGAATAATCATGTTGCCTCCGATTTTGATCTCAGGAATATTATTCCCTTCACCTGACAGAGCGAGGTCTTCGTTCATCTCGAAATTCCCGTTTATCAACGTGCGGCCGGTAGCGAAAACCTTTGTGCCAGTTCCGACGAGAACAAGATTTCCATAATTGTTTAGTGGAACGGCGGATGCGCTGTTAAATGTAACCGTCGAAGTAGGAGAGATGTCGAGCAAGTTTGGAACGAATGCATTGTTGATTACCAAATTGCTCTCGTCTTTGATTTGGATGGAGCAATGACACTCTGCGTTTAGGGTTAGCGTTACATTTTTGGGCAAGATGACTTTGGAATCTGCCCCGGAGACAGTCCAGTTGCTGGTTAGCGTTGCTTCATCACGGTTGCTGATAACGAATGTCTGCCCTGCATCAGTGAAATTTGTGGGTGACGATCCGGATCCGTTTTGTCTATCCTTCCAGGTCGATAGCTCGTTCAGGCTACCACTTGCCATTGCATAGAACATACCAGGAACTGTGGTATCGACAACGAGTACAGCTGATGATTCTGACTTATTATCGTTCACGTCCACAGCCACAACGGTAATGTTATATGTATCACCAGAAAGATCCGTGATCGTGAAAGAAGTACTGGTTGTGGTGCCGATCAAAGTTCCGTTTTGATAGATCTCATAGTAGGCAATGCCCGCATTGTCGCTGGAGGCGGTCCAACTGATCGCGGCTGATTCACCCGACGAACTCTGCAACACTAGATCGGTTGGTGGTGAAGGCGGTGTATTGTCAGCCGGCGTTGTTACCGTTGCCACGTTGCTGAATTCTGATGTACCATTATTGTTGACTGCCCTGACTTTGTATTGGTATTCGGTTCCAGGTTTGACATTTACTGTGTCTGTCCACGATGATGTTTCTGTCCGTCCGACAATCTGATAATCTTCATCATCACTTCTAAACACTTCGAAATCTGTTGACTCATTGTCGGACGAGTATTCCCACGAAAGATTAACTTTCTTCATTCCGTCATTTGAAGCAGTGAGGTTCAGCGGAGCAGACGGAGGCGTTCCGCCCGAATAGTTTCCGCTCTTGAGTGCTTCATCTGGAATGGTGACAAAGTTTAGTCCTGTACCAATACCTGGCCCTTTATACTGCACCACAAGATTTTGATTTCCGTTGTTATCAAAATACTGAGCTTCTATCGTGTGCAAACCTGCGTCTAGCCACAGCGTGTCGCTTGTAATTGTCCTGTTTCCGTGCTTGCCATCGTTGTTTACCACCACAACGCCATCGATTAATAACCTGCTTCCGTCGTCGGAAGTCACACGAAAAAAATGTGGTCCCGTCAACGCGAGATTAATATAGCCGTTGAACTGAAAATTAAAGTAGTCTTCCTGTGTTCTTGGTGTGAGCGTAAAGTTGTCAACATGTCCGGTAAATTCCGGATTTTGAAAAGTTGCGATACATGTCGGCTCGTCGAGGGACGCCCATACACCCGTGCTGTGTTTGTAGTAAAGCCCGGAGACGTACGTTGTTCCACTAACCTGATTTGATGGTTGCGATAAGTGACCTGCATAATCCCTTGTGCGAACTGTGATCGGATAGACAGTATTGGGAGTCAGGTTTTGGATCTCAAATCGAGTCGCCGTTTTTGATGCTGTAGTTTCATGAGACCCGTAGCTGATAACATAGTCTTTGATCCCGGTTTCATCAGAACCCTCTTCCCACTTTATGGTGATACTGTGGATCGTATTTGAAACAATCGCAAGATTTTGCGGCGGTGCTGGTGCGTGTGTATCAGCGAGGGTTGTTACCTGTAAATTCGTGTTGAGGTTATCGGATGGCACGTAATTCGAACGGCCGCTGTTGTTGATGGCTCTCAATTTATATTCGTATAAAGTTGATGGCTCAAGATGCTGATCGGTGTAAGAGATTGCATCCTTTTCTGTTTTCGCAACGAAAACGAAATTGCCACCATTCTTGCGGCGCCAAAGCTCATATCCTGTTTCATTGTTGAGTTTATCCTTCCATGCCAGAAACACAGTTGAAGACGAAGTTGCGTGTGCGTTAAATTCCACATCAGATGCGTTCAATGAGATATTGAGTGGAGCTGAATTATTAAAGTAGAGATAGATCGGATCGGAAACCGGACTTGGACAATACGAATTCTTTATAACAAGCGAATAGGTGCCGTTGCCTGTGTTACCTGCGCTCGTGACCTTCGCCGTCTTTAATGTATCATCAATATCGGTATTCGCAAAATTGATCATCTGCCCATTCTTATACCATTCGTACAACTCGGCATTCACACCGGAAGTCAGGTACACAGAATTATTTTCTTCACTGCTCGATAATCCGGGACCGCGAAGGTGTGTGCTATTCGCAATTTCAACCGACGGTTTTGCGGGTTCAATTTCGCTAACTGTGATCGGGTCAGACCACTTTTCCCATTGGCTCTCGGAAGGACTTGCCGATGTCCTGCTAAATCTTCCGCGATAAACACCAACCTGATTGGCTACGTAGGTTTCATCGTTGGCACCGCTGATGATTTCACCATTGAATTCCCACTGATATGCGAGAAATCCCTCAGAGAAACTCATTCGTACACCAGTCTCAGTTGTGTTACAGATAACAGGTGTCCCAAAATCGATATGCGGATTGTATTTGCGCTGTGATAATATCCAACTGAAAAAGTCGGGTTCTTTGTATGCTGTATTCCAGGTTCCATGTCCAAGCGAGGGATAGTTATAATAACGAACAACCGCGCCGGCCTCGCGAAGGTCCTTCACCCAGCGGAATGACCATGAAGGTGTTGGGTTTGTATCCTGTCCACCCTGGAAAACCCACAGCGGCAATTTAGCCACTTCTTTCGTTCGGTTATGCAATCTGATCTGGGCGTCACTTACCGCTGACATTGTCAGGGCTGCTGCAAACAACCACGGGGCTCTTTTGATTGCTTGATTTACACCCCATCCGCCATTCGACAATCCATGAATGTATACACGGTTCTCGTCGATGTTATACTTCTTAATCACAAGGCGAAGGACACGAATTGCATCTTCAACCTTCGCGGGCTGTTGCCAGCCATTCAGACTCTGCGGAAATAAAACGAAACCTGGAAAAGCACGCGCATCAAGTGTTGCATCATCCGGAAGTTTTCCAGCTGCCAGATTTACGGCATCCAGATGTTTCGATGCGCCATGAAAAAGATTGCGGTCGTTATTCAGGAGTTCATGATTTGGATCGGTTGGCGCTGGGGGATTGTTAGTATTCGGATTCCACGACGGATCGGCCCAGTGGCAACTATTCATCCAGCAATTGCCGGTTTCCCCTGCGCCATGAAACATGATAATGATGGGATACCCGGGGGAATAATCTTCCTGGTAATTGTCAGGGAACAACATCCGGTAGTTCATGACAAATTGGTCGTTATCCCCAATCTTTTCACGCATGTTGCCTTGTTGATAATCACTCGTATTCCAGGAGGTCATGCTTCGATACGTGTTCGTTTTTACTCCCGGACTGCTTTCGCGGAAGCTAAACGTAACGCCATCCTGCAGATAGTAATAACGTGTTGCAGATTTAGCAATGCGCAAATCCAGTGTTCCAAATGATGTTGACGTGTTGTAGATCAAGGTTGTATCGACCTGTGAGAACACATTATAAAAAGCACACAAGAGAAGTGCTACCAGTAAGTTTTTTTTCATTCGCAGATTCTTTCTTCACAATTCATCCCGGCTGGTAAAAATCTTATTCCAGCTGGAGTAAAAGGAAGCTTTTCTGCGATTAAAAGTGTATTAAGTTTTTTGCTATGTTTTTATTTCAATACGGGAAGGTTCGACTTTGTCGGTAGCGGATATGTAAAGAAGGCAGGATGTTATAAGCAGGAGAGAGAGGTGAGGGGGAAATCTTAAACGGTGGTGGCAGTGTCGGCGGGCTTCAAAATTTTTGGCTGTCTGTCCGTGTTGGTTGGTCGCAACAGAACTTTTTCATAAGCCCTCTTGATGCGCTTGCGTTTCTTTATCGTTTCCATATTTCTTGTGTTTGATTAATCTAACAACGATAGAAAATTATGATGCCATGGCCTTCTGCATTGCCATTTGGCCATTTCTTCATCTTTGCTAGTGTTTTTTATTGATTGTAAATACACGTGATACATTAAATCCAAAATGAATATCGCCATTCGCCCAATCTCCAACCGTCTCGGTAATGAACCCGCGTTCAATCATTGAGGTGGAGTTAGTAAAATGAAGCTGAAACACATGTCCGCCAGTTTCGATATCAAATCCTATCGATAAAGAATTCTTGTATTTCGCATCGACCTGATCGGGAAGAAGGTAATAGTATTCTACGTTTATAGCCAGCCGTTTTGTAAGCTTTTGTCTTGCTGCCGCACCCAGCGCATAGACGTCATTCTTCTCACCAACGTTCTTAACAATATTTCTGTGGATCATTGTCGGCATTATTTGGAGACTAAAACTCTCGTTGAACTTTCTTCCAATGATAACCTGATATGTGTAGCTCATGCGTGACGAGAAGTAATTCTCACGTTCGGGTTGCTGCCACTTAAGTGTTGTGATCGCTGCGCTGCTAAATAAAGACAGCGTAAAAGGAACAGCCGCTTTTCCCTTACTCTGGCGAAGTAGCTTGTACTTATAAAAGAAGTCGTATGTTTTTTCGAAACTACTGCGTCCGAAGCCAACCATCAGTCTGTCGGAGATGCCGTAATCGAGACCGATTCTTATTGTCGCTTCGTCGAGACCAAAAAGTTCGTACGGCCCGCCATTGACGAAGCCGAAGCGGTGAGATATTTTCATATCCAACACACCACCACCCACGTTTTCCAGCGATTGGCCGTTGATGACACGGGTTGTTTTGAAGCTCGCCGTCGCGAAGGTCTTTTCAGGCTCCTGTTCACTCTCCAGCATTGAAAGAAGGTCGTCCTGCGCAAATGCGATCTGACTAGCAGCTAACAGGACGACCATTAAAAAATATCTTCTCCACACTTTCATTCTCTCTTATTTCACGTAAGGTTCGTAAGTATTGTCAATGTTGACTTTTATTTCTTTTGCGATTTTATCTCTTACCAGATTTGGAATCGAAATATTATAATCCTCCGGTTTTACCGTGAACGAGGAAACTGCATTTATCTTTCCCCCTTTTACAGTAAATGTTCCCTTTGCTGCGATGTCTTTCGTTACGCCGTGGATTGTAAGTTTTCCGGCAACTTCAGCCGGATATGTTCCATCGGCTTTAAAATTAACGGCATCGAAGTTTGTGATCTTCCCTTTGAACGAACTCTTGGGATACGTTGATGATTCCATGTAGTTTTCATTAAAATGCTCCTGCATTAACGATTTCTCAAACTGGAATGCCATGATCAACATTGAGAATTCGATGTCGCCGGTTGTGGTGTTCAGCACGCTGGTGACTTTGTTATTGTCAGCCTTGATGTCTTCCATCGGCGTTGATGAGAAGAAATCGACATGACCGTTCTTTGTGAAATACATTTCCTGCGCGATTGAAACCCCAAACGCGAAGATTGTAATGAAGACTGTTGCAATTGATTTTTTCATAGCTCTATAGTAGTTCTTGTTAACATTATTTTTCGACACTGCATTTTACCAGCACCACATCCAGCAACATGCCGGTGCACAAACCCTTGATGCTTACCTCATCGCCGATCTTGATCTTGTCAGCTTTTCCCGGATCAGTGAATTCACAACTCACGCCAAACAGCGGGTTCAACGTTTCGAGCGTGATGTTAATCCCAACGCTGTCTACGCCTTGAACTTCCGTCACAATACCGCTGATGAGAACCGTTTTGTTAAGATACTTTTTGTTGGCTGCCGCTTCATTCTGTTCGAACTCCTGGAAAAAAGTTTCAGCATTGACTACATAGTCCGGACGCCCGCTCATTGTCTGGCTTGAAGGCTTGTTGTACATGTACATCGCTGCAGCTGTCATTAGTATGACGATCAGCGAAACACTAAGCAAAACTTTCTTTTTCATAACCTTAATATTTAATTGTTTGGAGAACCGTCGTCTATCCATTGTTTGATTCTGTTGATTGTGCACCCACTTAATTGAGGTGCATTTTTTGGCATCGGTGAGAAACCGCTTGCATGCGATATTGCACCGAGGAGCCTTCCGTTGCCCGCATAGGTTTTCAGGTTGTCATACCCTTCAAGCACAACGCCACCGCTAGCCGCCGACTGGCTATGACACATGATGCACCGGCTGGCAACTACTGAGGAAACCTCAGCGTACGTTACTGGTTCGGTACTGCAGATCTCTTTACCATATAACAGTTCTTCGTTGTCGTAATAGCATCCACTCAGAAACAGGATCTGGAAAGTTGTGAATATGTGAATGATCCGTCTTTTCATGTCAATTATTCTGTGCGCCGGCCTCTATCCATAATTCAATCTTTCTGATATCACAATCGCGAAGTTTGTTTCCACCTTGCGGCATTGGCTGGAAACCGTTTTCGTGATTGACCGCGCCGATAAGCTTACCATTGTCTACAACCTGCATTAATCCGCTGTGAGTTGATAGATTCCATTTACCGAACGGTGCGCTTCCACTATGACATCCGATACACTTATTTTGTATGATCGGCGCAATCGATAGAGCATAAGTGACGTTCGAGGTGTCGCAGCTCGTCGGTATGCAAGTGATGTTCTCTGCTCCTTGTTCAATCCATTTTCGTATGAGTGCAATTTGATCCGCTGGCAACGCAGGCTTGTCCAATGGCATCCTGTCATCGCGATCGTCTTCCACCAATACCTCATATAAGTCACTGTTACGTGGTGAACCGGGTCTTACAATGTCATTGTTCATCAGATCCTCGTACGATTTGAATGTTATCCCCTCCGCGGGATTTGGCGTTGAATGACAGCCCGCCTCCGTACAGTTTGCTGTCAGTATATCCTGTACCTGATTGAAATACACGATGTTCGTGTCGCAGATAACTTCCTCGTCAGGGTTTTCACCTGTGCCGGGGCCGGGCCCTTCGCCGGGTGTCTCTCCGTTTGTAAGCGGCTCTATCGGGTCATGCACGCAACTAATTGGAACCAGCACCGTCATAATGACGGACGCGATGAGCAGCAGATAAGAAGGGATTAACTTTCGATTCATACCTAATTGTATTTCGAAAGTATTTAAAGCTCACCACGCGCAAAAAAAGATGTTGCTGAATAGGGAAGATCAGGTGCTGAACTGGGAACTGAAGCGGATGAGCAAGATCAGCCGCTCTACGCTTTTCCGAGCAGCCATTCTTTGAAATCGGCGGCGCGTTCTGAGCTTACGATTGTTTCATGGACTGAAACAGGATTCAGTGTCAGCTTAATTCTGGATTTTGAATAGCTCTGCATGCTTTCAATTGAGCTTATCCGGACAATAAACTGCCGGTTGATTCGGAAAAACTCGGCAGGATTTAAAATTGCTTCAAGCTCGTCTAACGTACTATCTACTGGCCATTTTTTTTCGTCGTGCATACACGCCAGGGACACCTTTTCCTCCGTATAAAAGTACGCGACATCACTGATCTCTACGGTCCGGATCGTTTGGCCAAACCTGATGACAATGCGTTTTTGGAAACCTGTCTGCTTCTGGGCGATATCCTTTAATATTTTATCGTAATCAACAACGGGAACGGATTTGGTAGTCAGCGTTTTGAATTTTTTAAGTGCTTCCTCGAGTTCAGCCTTCTTGATCGGCTTCAGGAGATAGTTAATTCCATTGAATCGAAATGCTTCGAGAGCGAACTGGTCGTATGCAGTGGTAAAAATCACCGGCTGCTTCATTTCAATCTGCTTGAAAATTTCGAAGCTCGGGCCGTCTGCTAATTGAATATCGGCAAAGACCAGTTCGTAATCGCTGTTTGACCGAAACCAGTTTGTGGCAGCCGACACGCTTTCCAAAACAATGCCGACAACGATCGCTGGGTCGATCTGCTTCAGCATTTTCTCCAAACGTCCCGCTGCGTTTTCCTCGTCCTCGATAATTACAACCCTCATATTACATCAATATAGGAACCATTACAGTAAAATGTGAATCTGTTTCACTGATCTCTACCTCGCGTGTTGTCAATAAACGAAAGCGGCTGATGATGTTGCTTAACCCAACGCCTGTTGATCGTTCATATTCCATTTTACGCTGAAGATTGTTTCTGACCGCAATAAAGTCTTTCTGAACAACGACGTCGACATGCAAGGGTTTCTCTTTTGAAATGATATTATGTTTAACAGCATTTTCAATAAGAAGCTGAAGCGTCAGCGGCGGGATCTGCGCGTGTTTATATGCATCCGGAATATTAACTGTCAATGTAAAATTGTTTCTGTATCTTTTCAGTTGAAGAAAATAGTAGTCATCAATCAGCGCAAGTTCTTTTTCAAGGGAGATCACATCTTGTTCGCGATATTGAAGAATATTCCTATAGAAATCGGAAAGCTTTTCAACGTATTCAACAGCAGTTTCCTGATCCTGTTCAATCACAGCAATCAAGGTATTAAAACTGTTGAATAGAAAATGTGGATTTACCTGACTCTTCAGCGTTTGAAATTGGAAATTGATTTTTTCCTTCTCCATTTTCTCTCTCAGTTTCAGATTTCGTTCCCTTCTTTTAATGAAGACGAATAAGGCAATGCCTGTAATTGTTACGCACACAGTATAAAACCAGGGTGTACTGTAAAACGGTGGATGTATCTGAAATTGGTACGAAATAGTTGGCGCACCTTTGAAATAGCTGGTTGCAGAAGATTCAACCTTAAAAGTGTATTCGCCTGGGGGAAGGCTGGGATAAGTGACAAACCGGTTTCGCGAATCTGTCCACTCGCGATCATACCCTTCAAGTTTGATCCGGTAGCTAACTTCTTGCGGATCGTGATACCAGAATCCTATGTAGTCAAACGAAATGTGATTTTGATCGTGAGCGAGATTGGCTGTTGTGTCGGTGACATTATCGCTCAGATAAACAAGCATCTTGTTGATGCGTGTTACAGGCCATTCCTGAAATGTATTGGAGACGTTGTACCGTATTAACCCAAATTGTGTCCCCAACCAAATGTTACCGGCATCATCTTGCGTGTGGTTGTTAATGTTTGGATCTATTTCACCGATTCCCATTTCCTGCGAATGATAAAAGATATTTCCAGTTTTCGGATTCAAAACATCGATGCTTTGTCTGCTCACAACAAGCAGGTTGTTTTTTGGATCAGCAACCAGGGACGCGATATTCAGATCACGAAGCCCGCTATGCGGAGAGAATGACTGAAATCCTTTCCCGGTAAATCTATAAATCCCGGTGTTCGAGGTGCTGATCCAGATTTGTCCACGGATATCTTCCGTGATGCAATACACAATGTTACTTTTCAAGCCATCCTGTAATGAAAAGTTTTTGAACACACCGTCATTCAGCAGTGTAACGCCTCTTCCATCCGTGCCGAACCAGACGCGATCCTGGCGATCGATAAAGACCTTGTAAATAAAATTGCTACCGAGCCCGCTTTCCGTGGTGAAGTTCTCCACGCGAAATCCGCTGCCAGTTTCTATTTTAGAAACACCCCCGAGCGTTGCGATCCAGATAGTGCTCCCTTTTCCGGCAATGGACAGAATGTTATTGTTTACGATTCCATTTTGTTCAGTGTAACGTGTAATCCGACCTGTTTTCGGTTCATAACAATACAGCCCATTATCAAATGTGCCGATCCACAACCTTGACGATTCATCTTCAAACAAAGAGATGATGTTGAGGTTGGCGAATTGTTTTACCGGGGTTGGGACATCGCCATTTTCCACAGGTAACATGTAAAGCTGTGACCTGGTGCTAAACCACAATTCACCGTTCTTGGATGCAAGTACAGCCTGTACGCCGTTTGCTTCGCCTAACGACGGGAATCGATAGAATGTAAAAGTACGATTGGTGGATTTCAATGTGCGTGTTCCCGATACCACCCACAAGTTTCGTTCATTGTCAATCATCAGCTGATGTGTTCTCGATAGCTTTCCGCTCTGATCAATGGTGATTTCCGTTAGGGGTTGATTATTTAATCCAACCTCAATTATCCCTTTCAACGCGGTACCTACCCACAGATCGTCTGTCCATTCAGCGATCGTCTTCACGCTGCCAAATGTCCATTGCGGCGTAATGTGTTCGATGTGTTTGGTCCTTGGATCAATGATGCAAACACCCCGCGATTCCATGCCTACGATCATTCCCTGTTTTCCATTTGACAATGTCGTTACGATATTATCAGGTAAGCCGTCCGCGACCGTCAACTGCGTGATTTTGACTTCGCCATTGTCGAACGAGCAAATAGCGATACCGTTGTCTGTTCCGGCCCAGATTTGTCCTTTTGCGTCCGTGGCAATGCTATACGCGAACACATCATTCAATCCATGTCTTTCATCGAAGCGGTAGATCGAGTCATCCGCGATCATAAATAGACCTTCGCCATAACTCGAAAACCATAACTGACCTTTTTCATCTTCCGCGATCGCATTAATCTCGGCAGAGGGAAGCTGACCGCGAAGACTTGTTTTTACAAACCGTTCGTCTTTTAACAATCCCAGCTTCCCATCCTCGTAGCCAATCCATAGTCCGTGCTTATTTTCAAACAAGGCGGTGATCGGGGTTCGATGGAGTGAATCCTGAACGAATTGTTTATAGCTGATGCCGTCAAAGCGAATAAGCCCGTTGTTGGTGGCAAGCCACATAAATCCGTTCTTGTCCTGCTGGATTTTTAAGATTATCGTGTTACGAAATTCGGCGGGAAGAGTATGCTCACGAAAGTGTGGAGACTGTGCAAACGATTCAAATAGGATCAAGAGGTAGGAGGCGAGCAGCGTTAACCGGAAAATAAACCAGTTCATTTCTTTTCAGCTGTAGCGTCGATGGTTACATATATCTCTTCAGCAATTTTTTGCTGAACCACCTTTGGAATTGTGATATTATGTTCCTGGAGCAAAACGGTAAATGTGGACTTGATCGTCAGTTTATTTCCCTTCACGTTGATCGTAGAGCGGATAATTCTTTCCTGCTCTATACCATGAATGTTCAGTTTGCCCTTTGCGCGGATTGTCACGTCACCTTCGGTCGCCAGATCCACGGTTTCGATAATCTTTCCTGTGAAAGTAGCCTTTGGAAATTTTTCCGATTCCATGTAATTCTCGTTGAAATGTTCCCGTTGAAGACTGCTGTTAAATCCCTGAAACGAATTGACGGAAACGCTAAAAGCAAAACTACCCGAAGTAAAGTTGATAAGTCCTTTCAGGTCATTTGACGATGCCTCTATTAGCTCTAATGGCGCATCGGATTTAAAATGAATTGTGCCTGCTGTGACCTGGAAAATATTATCCTGAGAACGACCCGGCAGTGCCGAGAGCATGAGCACCAGAAAAAATAAAATTCTTAATTGTTTAGACATTAATTTCTTATTGGCAAAAATACAAAGCAAACACCAGACCCTTTTCGCGGCTTCTAGTGCCTTTCAGCCCAATTTACGTAATAATAGATCAAGCCGGCAGATGAAATATTTTTCCGGTAGGAAGCGACTGTTTTCGCCGAAATGTTTTACTTTTATCTACCTATGCAAAAAACCTCACGACTACTCCTGCTGTTGGTAGCAATTTCCATTCTTATCACTTCATGTGGACCAGCAAAATCGTGTAACGCAAGATTGAACAAAAAGAAGCACTCCTATTACAATGGATTGCAGTACGGCGCCTCCCAAAAGAAAAGATAATCTTCGATTCGATTCCCGCGCTGCTTTAAGTGGCATGCGTTTTGGCCTACCAGGCTTTTTTAATTTCTATGAAGCTCTTGGTATTGTTTCTATTGATTTCGCCCTACCTGAGTTCTGCACAGTTGCTTGAGTGGAATGAGTACTATCGACTCACGTGGGATGATTTTCAGGGGAAACCAACACCAGTTTCAAAGGGGGATGCCGGCACTTTCGTACAAATCAAAGCCAAGCCATACCTTGTCGGCGGCGAAGCGTTTTATGACGTGCACGCATACTTCGACCGCGAGCAATCATGGGCCACCGAAAAGTCCCGGTCATTACTAGCTCACGAGCAGCTACACTTTGACATTGCTGAGCTCTACGCCAGGAAGATCCGGAAAAGAATTCATCAGCTTAAGTCGGAAGGGGTGAAAGATGTAAGTAAGATCAACGCGGCTGTACGCCATTTACTTGAAGAGAGTAACGAAGCGGATATACGTTACGATGCGGAGACCCTACACGGGTCATTGCGATCGAAACAAGCGCAATGGGAGGAAAAGGTTTCCAACGAAATGGCTTCACTAGAGCGTTTCAAAAAGCCGAAAAAAATTATTCGGGTCAACCGGTAAGGTCAGTCCTCAGACTTCAGGCGCGTATTTTTTTACCCTAGAGGACTATGGGAATAACAATGACCAAAAAATCAAAAGAGGCGAGCAGACCAACGAATGCAGCTCACAGCCGCCGGAGGCCATCCAGGACGTCGAGTGCGTCCAAGAGCGGCGGGGGAGGAAGCCGACAGGGAAACGCCGGCCACCAGGACGGAACTTCCACTGAAGGTTCACGGCAACCAAAAGTCTAGGTTCGACAACCGAGGTTTGCATTACATATCGGTGAAACACTCTAGTAAACTGATCATGATGCGGTCGGTCAATTGTTTTTGTAGAAATTGTCTAAGGTCATCACGCGCTCTTCTTTAAATCTTAAATTGTTCAAACTTTCCACATGATCAACGCAGGAAAACTTAGAAATCAAATAGCGATCGTCACGGGTGCAAGCTCAGGCATCGGTGCCGGAATTGCAAAAGCGCTCGCCAAAGACGCTGCGACTGTTGTGATTAACTATTCAAGCAGCGAGGATAAAGCCAAACGCATTCTTGCCGAAATCGAGAATATTGGCGGAAGTGGATTTGTTTGCAAAGCGGACGTGAGCAAGGAAGAGGATGTTAAACGGATGTTCAATGAAACAATTGATCGCTACGGAACCATCGATATCCTGATCAACAATGCGGGACTACAAAATGATGCAAGCTTTCATGAAATGACACTCGATCAATGGAATCATGTAATTGATATCAACCTGACTGGACAATTTCTGTGTGCGCGCGAAGCGATTAAAGAATTTTTAAGAAGAGGCGTCGATCCTTCGAGATCAAAATCTGCCGGCAAAATAATCTGCATCAGTTCCGTACACGAAGTTATACCATGGGCAGGACATGCAAATTATGCCGCATCGAAAGGTGGTGTCATGATGATGATGAAAACCATAGCGCAGGAGTATGCTTCCCAAAAGATTCGTATCAACAGCATCGGTCCCGGTGCGATTCGCACACCGATCAACCACGCCGCCTGGCAAAAACCCGCTGCTTATAAAAATTTATTGAAACTCATTCCACAAAAAAGAATCGGCGAGGCGGAAGACATTGGAGGGGCTGCCGTTTGGCTCGCGTCCGACGATTCCGAGTACGTCACCGGCATAACCTTGTTTGTTGATGGCGGTATGCTGCTTTATCCCGGATTTGAAGACAACGGCTAGTTATTCCGGCGCAGCCCTTCGAAATTTATTTCGATTATTGTTTAGCGTCTTAACAATTCTATCGGGCATCATTCTTTTGATGCAATGACCTATTTCATGGAGGAGTTGGTGTTTTGTTATTTCAAGGGGCATGGAGATGGACTTCATCTCGCCACAAGCACTGATGGATACCGCTGGCGCGCGATTAACAATGATGCGCCTGTTCTTCGCCCATTGATAGGTGTCGAATGTATCATGCGCGATCCTTGTGTTATCTATGGCATGGATGGCAACTACCATCTGGTCTGGACTGTCGGCTGGAATGAGCGTGGGATCGGTTATGCGCATTCGCAAGATTTGATACGCTGGTCGTCGCAAGAGTATTTGCCTGTGATGGAACATGTAGAAAATGCGCGGAACTGCTGGGCTCCCGAAATCTTTTTTTATGAGAAGGCTGAAGTGTACATTATCCATTGGTCGTCCACGATTGACGGACATTTTCCTGAGACCCAACCTTACGGCGACGATGGATACAACCACCGTCTGTATTACGTCTTGACAAAAGACTTCAGGACTTTCAGCGAAACAAAGTTACTCTATGACGGCGGTTTTAATTCAATTGACGGGAACATCATAAAGGCAGATGACGGATATTTACTTTTTCTGAAAAACGAGACGCTTATGCCGCCGCAAAAAAATATTCGCTTTGCCTCGGGACTTTCGCCGTTTTCATTTGGAAAAGCAAGCGAACCCATTACATCGCAACATTATTGGGCGGAAGGACCTTCTGCAATCAAACTTAATAATGAATGGCTGGTTTATTTCGACAAGTATAAAGTTAATCAGCTTGGATTGGTGCGCTCCATCGACCTGAAACATTGGGAAGACGCTTCTGATGAGCTGGAATTTCCGGAAGGCGCGCAACATGGTTCTGTTGTTCGGTCGCCGTATAATGTTATAGCGAATCTTATAAATCATTACGGCTAGCGTGCGCCGACTGTTGGTTAAGTGGCATAGCCTTTTTTAAAATTTCTCAAAACAATAAGTCATATGAGATGGCGCGGCAGGCAGGGAAGTGGAAATGTTGAAGACAGGCGAGGCATGGGCGGCCTTGCAATTGGTGGTGGAATTGGAGGCATTGTCGTTGTTATCCTCTCATTGTTATTCGGTGGTAATCCACTCGAGAATCTTAACGTCGGTTCTCCATCTTCAGGAAGCAGCACAAGCTCTCCGTTGGAAGATGAAAAGGCTCAGTTCGTCAGTGTGGTGCTGAATGAGACTGAGATGGTTTGGAATCAAATTTTTCATGAAGAATTCGGGGCAGATTACTCAGAACCAAGGTTGGTACTCTTTACACAAAACGCTCAATCTGGATGTGGTTTCGCAAGCGCGGCGACAGGACCGTTCTATTGTCCGCTCGACAGCAAAGTTTATATCGATTTAAGCTTCTATGATTTGTTAAGTTCTCGCTTCGGTGCGTCAGGCGATTTCGCAATGGCGTATGTTGTTGCACACGAGGTCGGGCATCATGTACAAAATCTGCTCGGTACTTCCGGGAAAGTCCAACAGGCGAGACGTCAACTCGGTGAAAAGGATGGCAATAAGCTTTCTGTTGCGCTTGAGCTTCAGGCAGACTTCTACGCAGGAGTGTGGGCGCATCATACGCAACGTAATGAGCAGATTCTCGAAGACGGAGATATTGAAGAAGCGTTACGGGCAGCCAACGCAATCGGCGATGACAAGCTTCAGCAACAGTCACAGGGATATGTCGTGCCTGATGCATTCACGCATGGCACTTCAGCGCAACGCATGTATTGGTTCAAAAAAGGATACGAAACAGGTGATATCAAAAAGGGCAACACCTTCGATGAGATCGAGTAAAACACAAGCCGCTACAAAACAAAAGAGCTGTCAATTTACGACAGCTCTTCGTGTATAAGCAAGCATGAAATTACTTCAATGACTTGATAAGGTCTTCATTCATCATCTGATAATCTCTGTTTTCAGCTTTCTTGGCACCTTCAAGAGAAGCAGTGGCGGTTTCTGCAGCACCTTTCTTGTCGCCAAGTGCTTTCTGAATTTTTGCTTTCTGGTGTAACATCCAGAAAGGAGCGTTCGCCTCTTTTACAGCAATGTTAACCCATTCAAGCGCCTTGTTAAGATCTTTTCCGTTTTCAAGATAGTAAACGGCCGCCTGGAAATAATTGTAAGGATTTACTTTCGTATTCTGCTCAATTGACTTCATCACAAGCGCATCATAATCAACGCCAACATTGAATTTCACCGATGTGTTTTCCCACGCGATTTGAACTTTGGCAGACTTGTTATCATCAGCAATGTCTCCGATGTTAATCGTCAACGTTTCAACTTTTTCGGTAAGCTTTTCCGGTTTTACTTTGAAGTTGGCTGCTTCCTGTGCTTTATCATACTTCCCCGTATTTCCACCCAGGCTGACGTCTTTGTACAAAGCGATTGTCCATTCACTAGCGCCTGGCCATGTAAAAATCAGATACTCACCTTTAGGAACCTCGATGCCTTCAACTTTCACGTCAGTAGAGAAGCTGATCTTAGTACCGCTGTTTGCACCAGTTCTCCAGATTGATCCATACGGTACGAGTGCTGCTGCACCATCGCCAAAAATTGTTCTGCCTTTTACGCGCGGTCTGAAATAGTCAATCTTAATATCTGTTAGTCCCACCGTTGTTGATACGGAACCTGCCGGGCTCGCCGATGGAACTTGTATCTGTGCTTGTGTCAGGAAACCGATTACAAGCATTCCCATGAGTAATATAGATTTTTTCATTGTGGAATTTGTTTAGTTAGTTGTTAGTTAGAGGGATCAAATTTAGGAAAACCTTTCATTCGCAGAAAAAATTGTTCATGAAGTTACCGCCGGAATTTTATCAGCGCACCAATGTCATAAAAATTGCCCGCGATCTTCTGGGAAAAGCGTTGTTTACAAATGTTAATAATATGTTAACCGGAGGTATCATCGTTGAAACTGAGGCGTATTCCTGGACGGAACGCGGCTGCCACGCCTATCAAAAAAGGCAAACCAACCGAAATGCGATTATGTTTGAAGAGGGTGGATTCAGCTACGTCTATCTCTGTTATGGCATGCATCACCTCTTCAATGTGGTCACCAATAAGAAGGATGTACCAGAGGCGATACTTATCCGGGCGCTCGAGCCTATTCAGGGCGAATCGATCATGAGTGAACGTCGACCTGGCATCACAAAACCAATTCAACTCACGTCCGGCCCGGGTAAATTAACGAAGTCTTTGGGTATCGATCGAAAGCTAAATGGAAAATCGCTGTTGGGAAACGAAGTTTGGATTGAAGATATTGGCTACAAAATTGCATCCAGGAACATTGTCGCCGGTCCGAGAATTGGAATCGACTATGCAGGGGAAGACGCGTTGTTACCCTGGCGGTTTTTTCTAAAGGAAAACCGCTGGGTGAGCAAGATGCCAACAACCGGCACATCGTTTTAAAATCTATATTTGCGATTAATATTTTCAGGAATGCGTGTCATTATCGGGTTTGTGTTGGCTTTCATCATCGGTCAGGCTGAAGCTCAGACGCCGTCTCAGGCATCATCGTTCGAACGAATCAACTCTCCCTTGGATGAATTGAATCCAATCATCTCGCCCGATGGCAATACGCTGTTTCTTACGATCGCAAACCACCCCTCGAATGCCGGCGGCAAGAGAGATCCGGGCGATATCTGGTTTTGTACAAGGTTGGGCGACGGTTGGTCTTCACCAATTCACGCCGGAAACGAAATCAACGATTTTTCTTACAATGCCGTTGGCGCTGTCTCTCCTGATGGAAATCAGTTATTTCTGCTGAGCCACTACCATGCAAATGAAAATCGTGCTAAAACCCAAGGTATAGCAATTGCGCAAAAGACTAACAACGGTTGGTCTAGACCAAAGAACATTACTATTCCATATTACATGAACAGGTCGCTGCTCACCTCGGGGTGTTTCAATGCGGATCAGACAGTGTTTGTATTTTCTGCCGAAACATATGGAACGACGGGCGTCGAAGATCTTTACGTGTCAATTAACGACGGTGGCAAGTGGACGGAACCACGTAACCTCGGCACAACGATCAATACGAGTTTCCAGGAACTCACTCCTTCTTTAAGTAGCGACGGTAAAACGCTTTACTTTTCCACAAATGGTCGCAAAGGCTTTGGTAGTTTCGACGTGTTTGCGACAACCCGGCTCGATGAGAGTTGGCGCAGCTGGTCGCCACCTGTCAACTTAGGAGCCGTCGTTAATTCAGAAGGACGGGAGTTGTTCTACCGCGATTATGCTGCTAGCGGGTACTACATATTGACGTCGACGACGAGTAGTGATGGATACAGTGACGTTAAGATGCATCAATATCGGAATGATCAAAATATTGTCAGTATTGATTCGGTGGAATCGTTGGATTCGGTACAGTACACCAATGCAACCGTGGAGACACCGGATGAAAAGACTGGCGTCTCACTAAAGGGCGTGATCGTCGATGCGAAAACGAGCGTACTTGTTAAAGGTCGAATCCAGATCATGTCGTCAATCGGACTTCCGGAGAAGAACATTATTGAATCACCTGACGGAAAATACAACGTAACCCTTGATCGTCCCGATAGCTACACCATCCAGGTTGATGCTCCTGGTTACGTCAGTGTACATCAAAAAGTTGATGCGCGCCTGCGCGAAGGAGAGACGCTCGAGGTAAACTTCAAACTTCAACCTATTGCGATAGGAACTACAGTCAATTTGCAAAACGTTCTTTTTGAACAGGGAAAAGCAGACTTGTTGCCAGAATCGTTTGATGAGTTGAATGTCGTTGTTTCATTTCTTCGTGAAAATCCCAGAGTGAAAATCGAGCTCGCCGGACACACAGACAGCCGCGGTGTTCATCAGGACAATGTTCATTTATCGCAGGAACGTGTGAACAGTGTCAAAGAATATCTCGTGTCCGAAGGAATTGATTCGAAGCGAATTACTGGCAAAGGATATGGCGGTACCAGACCAATCGCAAGCAATGACTCCGAAGAAACACGAAAGATGAACCGTCGTGTCGAGTTTACCATCAGAAAGTTCTGATCAATATCCGATCGCAGTATCGTCGCCTCTTTGCGAGTCTGCGCCTCCTTCGAGACGTTTATCTGGCAGAACCAGAATTGCATCAACGCGTCCGATTCCATTAGCATAAAAGTTGTCAAAGCGATGACCCATCGCGACAAGTGTGAGGCTATCTTCGGCGGAGAACGTGTGGCTCTCTGCAAAGATCACGTCCGGGAGCCACTGGCTATGGAATCGTTTCGCGGAAACTGCCTCCTGCATTGTCATCTTAAATTCAACGACGTTGAGAAATGTTTGAAATACAGATGTAATTATTGTAGATCCGCCCGGTGTTCCAATCACCATCATGAGTTCGCCATTGCGTTCAACGATTGTGGGAGTCATCGAGCTTAGCATACGCTTTCCCGGTTCAATTTTGTTTCGTTCACCTCCAATCACACCATACATATTGGGCTGTCCTGGCTTAATACTGAAATCGTCCATTTCATCATTCAGCAAAAATCCAGAACCAGCCACAATTACTTTCGAGCCAAACCAATCATTCAATGTTGTCGTGGCCGACACAGCATTTCCGTATTTGTCAATAATTGAGATATGTGTTGTGTTTGTTGGTTCGGTTCCACCGAGTGTACCTTCTTTTACCGACGCGCTTCGTGTGGCCATTGCAGGATCAAATGATTTCATCCTTTCCAGGATATAAAGATCGTGCGTTAATTTCCTTACTGGAACATCTGTAAAGTCTGGATCCCCGAGATATACGGCGCGGTCAGCATATACCCTCCGTTGCGCTTCAACGAACAGGTGAGCAGTGGCCACACTGTTATGTCCCCATTCGGCGAATTCGTAAGGCTGAATACTTTTCAAGAGTTGTATCAGAGCAACGCCTCCGCTTGAAGGTGGAGGCATGGATATGAGCTTAAATTCTTTATAGTTATCGAAAAGCGGTGTTCTCCACACAGGTTTATAGCCTGACAGGTCTGCCTGCGTGATGATTCCACCGCCGCGTTGAATCTCTGCGATAATGTCAGCGGCGGTCTTTCCTTCATAAAAACCATTTGCGCCTTCATCTCGGATTCTTTCAAGTGTTTTGCCAAGCTCAAGCCACTTGATGGTATCATACTCATTCCATTTCTTCAGCAGAAATTCCGGTCGTACAGTGCTATACCGGTTGATCGTATCGACGATGTCATTAAGGTTGTTTGCTTCTCTCGCGGTCAACGGAAACCCTTTTAATGCAAGATCAATCGCGGGCTGCACCAGGTTCTTCCACGGCAACGTGCCATACTTACGATGTGCTTCAACCATGCCGGCTACAGATCCTGGAACACCGACTGACAAATGTCCATTTTCGCTTTTTCCTGATCGAACCGTTCCATCCTCGTTGAGATACATTTTTTCAGAGGCCGAGCCTGGCGCTACCTCGCGATAGTCCAACGCGGTTGCCGTCCCATCTCTCAATCGAATAACCATGAAGCCTCCTCCGCCAATATTGCCAGCAGCGGGGAAAACTACAGCCAACGCAAATTGTGTGGCGATGCTCGCGTCAATCGCGTTACCTCCCTGCTTCAGAACTTTTATCCCAATTTCACTTGCAAGTGGATGCGCTGAAACAACCATTGCAGAATCAGCAATTACTCCCGTAATTCGTGAGCGCGATTCCGGCAACTGGCAACAGACGCAAGCGACAGCAAGTAAAAGCACTAAAAAGCTTTTCGACATTGTTTACTTTTGTTAAGTCTTTATAAAAGTATTAATTCACGGAAACTTTACACAGGCCGATGAGTCTTAGGAAAGAAAAAGCAGCAAGGTTAAAGGTTCAGGTACTAGAGCATACGTTGAAACTCATTGGAAAAAAACCTTTTGATGATATCTATGTTGAAGATATCTGCGAGAAGGTGAAGATATCGAAAGTTACTTTCTTCAAGTATTTTCCGCAGAAGGAAGATCTCTTGCTTTATCACTTTAGAATATGGTGCCTATCGCGCTCGGTGGAATTGAAGCAAAAGCCGAAGGAGGGATTACAGGGCGTGTATTATCTGCTCGATAAACTAAGCGACGAGTGTGAACTTCATCCCGGCCTTATGTTGAGTTTGATTGGTTATCTCGCTGATGTTAAACGACCGCCAAAGCCATTTCCGGTAAAGGCTGAAGAAAAGAAATTAATCTTTCCGGATGTTGATGATATTACGGCGATTGAAATTCTTTCACTTGATCAAATGCTGGAAAAATTTACGCTTGAGGCTTTATTCAAGAAAGAGATCACCAGGACGAGTTCAACACGGGACATTACTTCCATTTTCACCACAATTTTCCTTGGTTCGGTGATCACCGCACACACGACCCAGCAGTCACCACTTAAAATATTCTTCCGTAAGAATCTCGACAATGTAATTAAAGGGCTTGCGGGCTAGCTTTGCATCCGTACCATTTTTGTTCGCTTAACTTTTTTGTCTTTTTTTCGGTTAAACCAGCTATGATGGTATTTGGGTTTCACGACTTTTGTTGCGTAGCGCGACTTGTTGCTACAACCGGTGTACCCGAAAAGTAGTAACATGACAACGATAAATATGACGCCGCGCATGGAATGTCGTTCGATAAGAGCAAGCAAGGTATCAAATTTTACTTTTAGATAAATGGTCATTAATATGGGTGGGGTCTTATTACCAGATATGATTTTAGTTTTAACAATAACGTGATGCCTACTGCTTATGGAATGGAATAGTCGCGAAATGGCAAATCGGTTTTTGACACGTGCGAATGCACTGCATCCGGATGAAGCGGATTCCTCTGATGAGAAATATCTTCTTCAGGGAAGACAGGATGTGTTGTACGAGTGTTATATGAACAGTTTTTCAAAGTCTGTGCTCTTGAGCTTCCTTCAGAAGGCATCTGAAGGTGACATAGGGAAAATCCCGGACGGTGTCGATGACGTCATATACAAGCGCGCTTACGTCAAAGAATCAGAGGCAGTCATCAATGAGATGGGTGCCAATGAGTAAAAAAAAATTCGTTTTTTTTGGAGATAAGGATACCAAAGCTATCTTTGCAACCTCATTCAGAAGAACGGCAACGAAAGTTGAAGTTCTGGAGGGACCGGTAGTTCAGCTGGTTAGAATGCCTGCCTGTCACGCAGGAGGTCGCGGGTTCGAGTCCCGTCCGGTCCGCTGAATATGATTAACCATCTGGCAAACCCAGATGGTTTTTTTTTGCGAATCTTTTCATTTATGTTTTTGTGATGCATCAAATGACGTATATTACAGTGTCAAATGAAGGGTATGGCAAAAAGAACAGCAGCAAAAGAGTATAACTTATCGGTTCAAAAGGGCAGCAAAGTTCACGAAGCAAAACCAGCGGCGTATCATACTTTTTCGATAAGGCGTAAAGGAAAACTCAAACAGTTCTCATTTACACAGGGTTACGGGCATTTCATCGCAGTTCTAAAGGCTGTAAAAAATGAGCTCGAGCTTCGCGAAAAGGTAAAAGAAGGGCTCACACCAATTGATATCGAGCCGATCAAAAACTACCTCCAGCTCTCACAATCACGGCTAGCCGAAACAGCTGCCGTTTCCGAAAGCACCGTTTCACGCTGGTCGGCATCCAGCCCAATCGGCAAGTCAGCATCTGCACAATTCATTAAAATAGATCAATTGATCGCGCAAGGTGTCGAACTATTTGGTTCTGAGGAAGCATTCCACGAGTGGCTTACATCAACAAACCTTGCGTTAGGAAATGTAAAACCGCTCGATCTTCTTGTAGATCCGGTGGGTCTTGATATGGTTGAGGCAGCGGTCGATGCTATGAACCAGGGAAACGTTCTGTAGCACGCGGCCTTGTATTATCGAATTATGAGTGAAGCATACCACAATGACCCGTGGTCTTCGGGTGGCAGGGCGGGTCGTTGGAATCATGACGGTGTGCGCATGATCTATCTCGCCAGCACGCCGTCGCTCGCAATGCTAGAATACCTTACCATAAAAGGTAGTGTCGTGGGTCAAAATAATTGGTACATGATCACTTTCGAGATCATGGATGAACACATTATTGACGACCTTGAGGCAGAAAGTCTTCCTGATGAATGGAACCTGATTCCGCATCCCTTCTCAACGCGACAATTTGGAAGCGGGTGGGTAAAAGACATCGATTCCACCTTCCTGAGAGTTCCGTCGGCGAGGATCCCGATTGAATTTTATAGTAAGGAGCACAACCTCCTGGTGAATGCAAACCATTCTGAGTTAAAGACCTTGATGCGAGTAATAAGCGAAACATCCTTTTCGTACAGTCTTGGAATGAAGGGAACACCCGCTTAGATTACTCCTTTTTTAGTATTGAAAACGCAATTAATTCGTGATATCTTTGAATTAACACAAACCCCAAAGGACCCTTTCTGCAGCAGTTGTACAGTGATGTGTGGCTGCTTTTTTTTGCGCTGTGCTAAAAAATAGTAAAAAAGTACTAGTCTGATTTTCAATAAATTAGTAATTGAATCGCTAGTTTTACATCATGATTAGCAAAGCTATGAAGACGACAACTTTTAAGATCGCAATTCTGGTATTAGGGATTTTAGCGGTTATTATCGCCCTGGTGTCCGAATCAACAAACACCCTGTAATTATCCATTTGCCGCAATTATTACAGTTTGCTTTTTGCTGACTGTTTCCCATTCCTTTTGACATTCTACACATTTTAGTCTTTACTTGAACACCGAAACAAATCGTGAGGTGTTCTGATATGGATGTTTTATTTGTCGACGACGATGTTGATGATCGTGAATTTTTCATGGATGCGTTGAGCTACGTGAATCCTAAATTGATCTGCGTCGTTGCGAAAGACTGTAAAGATGCGTTGGCCCTGCTTGACCAAAGCGAAAAACTTCCTTCGTACATTTTCCTTGACATTAACATGCCGGCGATGGACGGCAAGGGATGTATCGCTCAAATAAAAAAAGATGCACGCCTGGATTCAGTGAAGGTGGTTATGTACTCAACCTCGTCTGATGAAAGGGAAATGGTTGAATACAAAACTTTAGGTGCGACGTTTTTTCTTGTTAAACCCGCAACTTTTAAAGAACTCTGCGATGCACTCGCTGTAATGCTCGACCATTGATTGGAAAGGTTGATTATCAGCCTACTAACACCAAAAAAACGCAATTAGGAATTTCTTTTAATTTTGTGCCTGTATAACCAAAGCCAATGAGTCTTTTAGATTTCGAAAAACCGATTGCTGAATTAGAGTCAAAGCTCGATGCTATGAAGCATCTTGCCCTAGACAGTGACAAAGACGTCCAGGCAGCTGTTAAGGCGCTCGAAAAGAAAATTCTTGAGCTTAAGAAAGAAACTTTCGAGAATCTCACCGGGTGGCAACGCGTACAATTATCGCGGCATCCCGACAGGCCTTACACGCTCGATTATATCTATGAAATAACGTCCGACTTTATTGAGATTCACGGTGATCGCACGGTGGCAGACGACAAAGCAATGGTAGGCGGTTTCGGAACGATTGATGGCAAAACGTATATGCTTATCGGCCAACAGAAGGGGAGAAACACAAAACAACGCCAACACCGTAATTTCGGGATGGCGAATCCTGAAGGCTATCGCAAAGCACTCCGTTTGATGAAACTTGCCGAAAAGTTCAATAAACCGATTATCACTTTTATCGATACGCCCGGAGCTTTTCCCGGACTTGAAGCGGAGGAGCGCGGACAGGGCGAAGCGATCGCGCGCAATCTAAAGGAGATGTTTTTATTAACGGTTCCTGTTATTTGTATTGTGATTGGCGAGGGAGCGTCCGGTGGTGCTCTTGGAATTGCAATCGGAGATCGCGTCATCATGCTTGAAAACACGTGGTATTCAGTGATCTCACCGGAATCGTGTTCCTCAATTCTTTGGAGAAGTTGGGATTACAAAGAGCAGGCTGCCGAAGTATTGAAACTTACAGCGAAGGATATGCAATCACTGGGACTAATTGATGGGATTATCAAAGAACCACTTGGTGGGGCGCATACCGATGTGAAATGGATGGCGGATGAAGTCAAGAAGGCAATCGTGAATTATACTCACGAACTTTCAGAACTCGATAGTGAAGCATTGATCCAGCAACGCATCGACAAGTTCTGTCGAATGGGTGTTGTAAAGGAATAAAAAAAGAGAGCCGCTGTAATGCGGCTTTTTTTGTGTGAGGGACTATCTTCTTAAATTCACCTCGACTTTTTTGAATGAGACTACACGTAATTAATACTGAATTTTTCAAACTCGACGGCGGAGCGATGTTCGGCGTTGTCCCGAAATCAATTTGGCAAAAAACCAATCCGCCCGATGAAAATAACCTTTGCACATGGGCAATGCGTTGCCTGCTTATAGAGGATGGAGACAAATTGATCCTGATCGACAACGGTATCGGCAATAAACAGGACGCAAAATTTTTGGGACACTACCATTTGCATGGTCGGGATACGCTGTCATCGTCGCTCAAACGCGCCGGGTTTTCAGAAGCTGACATTACAGATATGTTTCTCACGCATCTACACTTCGATCATTGTGGCGGCGGTGTACGGATCGAAAATGATAGATCTGTGCTAACATTTCAGAATGCGCGGTACTGGACAAACGCTAACCACTGGAAATGGGCAACACAACCAAACGCGAGGGAGAAAGCCAGCTTTTTGAAAGAGAACTTGACGCCCATGCAGGAAAGCGGCCATCTACAATTCATCGATATTAATTCCGCTTCTCCTTTTAGCCAGTTCGAAATAATTTACGTATCCGGTCACACAGACAAGATGATGTTGCCGAAGATAAAATACAAAGGCAGAACGATTGTTTACATGGCAGACCTGCTTCCATCTGTCGGACACATTCCTCTTCCGTACGTGATGGGATATGATACCCGTCCGCTGATTACGCTTGAGGAGAAAGACAAGTTTCTGAATGAGGCTATTGATAACGAATACGTACTTTTCTTCGAACATGATCCATTGGTGGAGTGTTGCACGCTCATGCGAACGGAAAAAGGCATTCGTATGAAAGAGACTTTTCCACTTTCAGCGCTCTGATTGCAAATGAAAATCGGGTTGGTTCTTTCAGGCGGGGGAGCAAGGGGCGTCGGGCATGTTGGTGTTCTCAAGGCCTTGGATGAGTGCGGGGTAAAACCCGACTATATCGCTGGCACGAGCGCCGGGGCTTTGATTGGGGCGTTATACTGTCAGGGCTATTCCCCCGACGAAATATTGAAGATACTTGAATCAACAAGCTTCTTCCGAAAGCTTCGCATAGCCTGGACGTTAAAGGGTCTTCTTCGGATTGACGGGCTGACAGAATTGCTTCGCAAGTACATAAAGACAGATGAGTTCTCTGCGTTGAGTACACCCCTGGTTGTCGCCGCAACGGACATCCGGAAGGGGAAGATTCAATATTTTTCGACTGGCGCACTCATTGCTCCCGTACTCGGATCGTGCTGCGTCCCGGCAGTATTCAATCCATATGAGATCAACGGCAACCTCTATGTGGATGGTGGCGTGCTCGACAATCTGCCCGTAAAAGGTATTGTAGATAGTTGCGATTTTATAATCGGGTCGCATTGCAATTTTATTACAACCGAATTCGATGTTAAAAATCTACGAGGCGTTATCGAAAGAAGTTTGTTGATGGCCATCAACGGTAATACAACAATCAGTAAGAGCTTGTGCAATGTTTTGATCGAACCACCTGGCTTGGGCAAGTTCAGCGGTTTTGATCTAAGTAAAGCACGCGAAATGTTTGAAATCGGATATCAGTATACAATAGATAATTTTCGTCCAGAAGAATATAAACTATGACCTCACTTTCATTCAAAGATCAGATACTGCAAGGAATTCCAGATGAGCTTCCACCGCCGGCGAAGTATGATTCGAACGCAAACCATGCTCCGAAACGAAAAGATATTCTGACAGTGGAGGAGAAGAAGCTCGCGCTTCGAAACGCGCTCCGATATTTCGAAACGAAGCACCATGAAGTCCTCGCTCCCGAATTCTACGATGAGTTGCAACGTTTTGGGAGGATCTACATGTACCGCTTCCGCCCAGATTACGAAATGTTTGCCCGGCCAATCCATGAGTATCCGCACAAGTCATTACAGGCAGCCTCGATCATGCTGATGATCCAGAACAACCTGGACCCCGCCGTGGCACAGCATCCACATGAGTTGATCACCTATGGCGGCAACGGCGCAGTGTTTCAGAATTGGGCGCAGTACCTGTTGACAATGAAATACCTGGCGAGGATGGATGATGAACAAACGTTGCACATGTACTCCGGTCACCCAATGGGATTGTTTCCTTCTTCAAGAAATGCCCCACGCGTCGTTGTGACAAATGGAATGATGATCCCAAACTACTCGACGCAGGATGACTGGGAGCGGTTCAACGCGCTGGGCGTGACGCAATATGGCCAGATGACTGCGGGGTCTTACATGTACATTGGTCCGCAGGGAATTGTTCACGGTACAACCATTACCGTGCTGAATGCAGGGAGGAAAATTCAAAAAGATAACGAGGGACTCACGGGGAAGCTCTTTGTGTCGTCGGGATTGGGTGGTATGAGTGGCGCTCAGCCCAAAGCCGCGAAGATTGCAGGATGTATTTCCGTCGTAGCAGAGGTAAACGAAAAAGTGATTGAAAAACGGCATAGTCAGGGGTGGGTTGATGAAGTCATCGCAGACCATGGCCAACTTGTTCGCCGGCTGAAAGATGTTGTTAAGAACAAAGAGGTTGTTTCGATCGCGTTCCAGGGTAACATTGTCGATTTGTGGGATCTACTTGATAGAGAGGCGATTTATGTTGACTTAGGCTCCGATCAGACTTCCCTGCACAACCCCTGGGCTGGTGGCTATTATCCGGTCGGCCTTTCTTTTGAAGACGCCAATCGTATGATGGCGGAAAAGCCCGAGCATTTCAGAGAACTCGTTCGGACTTCATTGCGAAAACAGACAACGCTGATTAACAAACACGCAGCGCGAGGTACATATTTCTTCGACTACGGAAATGCTTTTTTGCTCGAAGCGTCGCGCGCAGGCGCGGAAGTTATGGCGGACAATGGAATTGATTTCAGGTATCCTTCTTATGTTCAGGATATCATGGGACCAATGTGCTTTGATTTTGGCTTTGGGCCTTTTCGCTGGGTATGTACTTCGGGACATCAGGCGGACCTGGATCGAACAGACAACATCGCCTGTGACGTGCTTGAGGAAATTCTCCTCACCGCCAGACCAGAAATTGTTTCGCAGTTACAAGATAACATCCAATGGATAAAACAGGCTTCTGAAAACAAGCTGGTGGTTGGATCGAAAGCGAGGATACTGTATGCTGACGCGGAGGGAAGAATGAAAATCGCTTCGGCTTTCAACAAGGCGGTGAGAGACAAACAGATAGACCCCGTTGTGCTTGGACGCGATCATCATGACGTATCCGGAACGGACAGCCCTTATCGTGAAACTTCGAATATCTACGACGGATCAAGGTTCACCGCTGACATGGCCATTCAGAATGTGATCGGTGATTCATTCCGTGGAGCGACGTGGGTATCAATACATAACGGTGGCGGAGTAGGATGGGGTGAGGTCATCAACGGAGGTTTCGGCATGTTGCTGGACGGAAGTGAAAAAGCAGATGAAAACTTACGTAACATGTTATACTTCGATGTGACTAATGGAATAGCGCGAAGAGCATGGGCGCGCAATCCGAATGCGCTGTCAACGATTAAGAAAGAAATGACCGAGAACGAACGGATAAAAATTACATGGCCGAATGAAGTCAAATTACCACTCGTCGACAAATTGTTTGGCAAGTGAAATGTTTCAATAAATTTGCGACCATAAATTTTTATACACTTATGAAAAAAATTTTATTTACTGGTCTGATTGTCTTTGCGGCCCTATTTACTGGACAGGCACAGATATCACAGGGAACAATCCTGGTAGGTGCTGGGTCAAATTTTGGTTTTACAAATGTTAGTCCTGATGGAGGAGACAGCTTCAGCGAATTCGATTTACACGGAAAGGTTGGTTACTTCTTCATTGAAAATGTAGTCGGAGGTTTGAAACTTGATTACGCCAAGATCGATGATACATCGAAAATTGGCTTTGGGATATTTGGCAGATATTACTTAAATAACACTATTATTCTCGGCGCCAGTCTTGGAACCTATAAGGAAGATTATGGGGAGACGGATGCATCTGCAACAGTTCTAGGCATCGAAGGTGGTTATGCTGCATTTATCACGGATAACATCGCGATTGAACCTACGTTGAATATCGATTTGCTTTCTGGTGATCTTGATGCCACTAGATTTGGATTGAATGTAGGCTTTAGCTTCTATCTCGGTAGCGAGTAATTACAATTGTAAGATATTTGCGGAACAAATGTTTCGCGCATTAACTTTTTTAAACAGGCTGTCTTGAAGGATAGCCTGTTTTTTCTATGAAATGATTATCTTTAACGTCGACATAACAACTAACATCAACTACAATGAAAAACAAACTTCTACTGGCATTAGCACTATTATGTGTTTCAGTTCTACCAGCATTAGCACAGGCAGAGTTCGCTATAGGGATAAAGGCAGGCCCTAATTTCGCAAATATTAATACGGATGCTTCAGCTGGCGAAAATTATAAGAGCAGAACCGGATTTCACGGAGGCGCATTTGCACTTGTAAAACTTACTAAGATTGGTATTCAACCGGAAGTAATTTTCTCACAACAGGGAAGCACAGTCTCATTTAACAATGAAGATCTCCACGCCAACTACAGCTATCTTAATATACCTATCATTGTAAAACTTTATCTCGCAGCGGGTCTTAATCTTCAGGTAGGGCCACAGTTTGGTTTTGTTACAAAGGCAGATCAGGAGTTTGTTGATGACCTCGGTAATATCAGTAAAGAGAACATCAAGGACGAGATGAAAAAATCCGACATCAGTGCTGCATTGGGTGCAGGCTGGGATTTGCCGTTTGGCTTGACAATTGATGCGAGGTATAATCTTGGCCTTTCGAAGTTATACGATGGTGACGGTGCACCTGAGGCAAAGAACCAGGTTTTCCAATTATCGCTTGGCTATAAACTTTTCAAGTTTGGAAAGTAATTTCTCCTCTTTCTTGTGAGAATTAATTCTAATATTTGATATTGCTTAAACTTTTAAAACCAAATAAAGTCTAGTTATGAAAAAACTATTACTATCAGCGATTGCGATTTGTGCTTTTTCAATAGTGTCTTTCGCGCAAATGAGCATTGGTGCCAAGGCAGGTTTTAACTTTGCCAATGTAGGCGGCGATGCTGAAAACACAGACATGAGAACAAGCATCCATCTTGGTGGATATCTGAATTTTGCAATGTCCGAACAGTTGAGCATTCAACCTGAATTATTGTATAATTCAGTAGGTGCCAAGGTGTCAGAGGGAGATTTCGAAGCGACAACGAAACTTAACTATCTTTCAATTCCAGTTATGGTTAAGTATTCATTCGGCAATATTAACGTGCAGGCAGGACCACAGCTAGGTCTTCTTTTAGGCGCTAAGGAGAAGTGGGAAGGAGACGGCGAATCTGGAGAGGATGATGTGAAAGAGTTTTACAACGGTACAGACTTTGGATTTAACTTCGGTCTTGGAGCTGAATTTGGTAAGCTGAACGCGACATTGAGGTATTCAGCTGGTCTATCAAACATTGTCGACACCGATGAAGACGTTAAAGTTACAAACAATGTAATTCAACTGTCAATCGGGTATACGCTTTTCGGTGGTGACGATTAAGTATTAAAAAAAATGTGGAAGCTGTCCGTCCCGGACAGCTTTTTTTTTATCTAAATATTATGAAAAAAACATTCTTGGCTGTTTTCTTTTTGACGGCCTTTGTTTGTCCATCTTACGCTCAAGTTACCGGCGGGTTGAAAGCTGGTTTGAACATCGCGAATATGCATCCGTCAGAAGGGGAGAACCCGAAAGCGCGACTTGGGTTTCACCTGGGTGGCTATTTGCAAGTACCTATCTCCGAGGAGCTGTCCTTCCAGCCGGAAGCATTGTACTCTTCCATGGGCGCTAAGGAAACTTTTGATGATAGGTACAACGATGGATTTAATGAAATTCACGAAAAAGGTGAATTCGTAGCAAACCTAAATTACCTAAGTTTTCCTTTGCTCTTTGCATACAAATTCGGTCAGGTTAGTCTTTTTGCTGGACCGACATTAAGCTTTCTCTTAAATGCGAAAGGTAAATATGATGTTACAGTATATGTTGACAGTGATGAAGTCCTTTCAGAAAGTGGAAGCCAGAAGTTAAAAGAAGCAAAAGATTTGGATTTCGGACTGAATATTGGTTTGGGTTACGATTTCGGGCCTATCAATGCTTCTGCGCGTTATTACGCTGGACTTAGCAACGTTGTCGACAATGATGAGGGTAACGAGACGGTAAAAAATGGGGCGTTTCAAATTTCACTCGGCGTTAAGCTTCAACAGAAATAGCATTAGTTCGTTGCCGCGTATTTAATCAACTCTGATCAAATAATAATTCTTCTTTCCTTTCTGCGCGAGTAAATACTTGCCATGTAGCAATTCAAACGCAGGTTTCTGATTCACATCTTCAAGCTTCGTTTTGTTGATGCTTACTCCGCCAGCCTGGATCATCTTTCTCGCTTCACCCTTCGATGGAAACACGATTGATTTCGTTACCGAAGACAATAGATCGGTAACCGTTGGTGTGGATTCAAATTCGGATCTGGCAATCGTTACCTGCGGAACGCCTTCAAACACCGAAAGAAAAGTACTTTCATTTAACGCTCTAAGATCTTCCGTTGTGGATGAGCCAAACAGCAAGTTTGTCGCTTTTATCGCTGTTTCATAATCGGAAGACGAGTGTACACGAATTGTGATATCCTTTGCCAACGCCTGCTGTAGCTTACGGAGATGTGGAGCACTTTGATGCTCCGCTATCAGTACATCAATTTCCTGTTTTGTAAAATGGGTGAAGATCTTAATGCACGTTGCCGCGTCCTCATCAGAGATGTTTAGCCAATATTGATAAAAAGTATAAGGAGAAGTTTTCTCTGCATCCAGCCAAACATTTCCACCTTCCGATTTCCCAAACTTGGTACCGTCTGCCTTTGTCAACAATTTGGTTGTTAACGCATAGGCATCGCCATCGGATTTTCTGCGAATGAGTTCCGTACCGGTTACGATGTTTCCCCACTGGTCTGAACCACCCATCTGAAGTTTGCATTTCTTGTTCGTATGCAACCAGTAGAAGTCATAACCCTGTACGAGTTGATATGAAAATTCGGTGAAGGATAATCCGGATTCCAATCTCTTTTGAACGGAATCCTTCGACATCATATAATTGACAGTGATATGCTTTCCAACGTCACGAATGAAATCAAGGAAACGAAAATCCTTAAACCAGTCGTAGTTGTTAACCATTTCCGCAGCGTTGTTTCCGCTGAAGTCCAGAAATTTTTCAAGCTGTTTTTTTACACACGCAACATTGTGTTGCAAAATTTCCTCCGACAAAAGATTGCGCTCGGCCGACTTCCCGGAAGGGTCGCCTACCATTCCCGTTGCGCCGCCAACCAAAGCAAATGGCTTATGGCCTGCACGTTGAAAATGAAGCAGCGTCATCACTTGCGTAAGATGTCCGATATGAAGGGAATCAGCGGTTGGATCGAAACCAATATAACCTGCAGTGGATTCTTTCATCAGTTGCTCTTCCGTGCCTGGCATGATATCATGCAGCATTCCACGCCATCTCAGTTCGTCAACAAAGTTTGTCATCGTTAAATGTTTCGCGCAAAGATATAAAATGAGCGTTGAATGGGTGATGAAAATGAAAAAGGACCGGTACCAAAACTAACCGGTCCTTACGCCACGTTTCCAGGGGATGTTAATGCCCTGAAATTTCAACTTCCCGAATGCCAATGGTTTCCACCTTGATATTCCTGGAGGGGGCTGTATGTCTTCTGAAATCCTGGATGAGTTCGAGCACGTCATGATCGATTTCAACAGAATGTGATCCGTCGATAATCACCTTCGAATTTGTTGGCAATCCATCGAGACTCATCTGAATGCTTGCTTTGTTCAGAAAAGTCACTTCTTCCGATAACCGCAGCTCGACAACTTCACCCTCATGGTTCGTATTCTTCTTGTAGGAATATGAATGGCGGTAGTTTCGACGTAATATGTAGAAAATCGCAAACACCATTCCGATCGCAATTCCTTTTAATAAATCAGTGAGCAAAATGCCCAGAATTGTGGCCATGAAAGGTATCAACTGATCCCATCCGTTCTTATACATCGTTTTGTACAATGAAACCTTGGATAGCTTGTATCCCACCATTAACAGGATTGCTGCAAGCGAGGCTAAAGGAATAAGGTTGATCGCCGTTGGAATGAGAATCGCCGAGCAAAGCAAGATCACACCGTGGAAAATTGCTGACCACTTCGACTTGGCTCCCGCATTAATGTTAGCGGAACTTCTGACGATTACCTGCGTGATGGGAAGTCCACCAATCAGACCGGAGATCATATTGCCGATACCTTGCGCTTTCAATTCCCGGTTTGTGGGTGTGTTTCGCTTTTGTGGATCAAGCTTGTCGGTAGCCTCTACGCAAAGAAGTGTTTCAAGACTTGCAACAATTGCTATAGTGAAGGCCGCGATGTACACGTCCGGATTGTTCAATGCTGAAAAATCCGGTAAACGGAAAAAGCTGATGAACTCCATCGCGTTGGAAGCAACCGGCAACTGCACAAGATGCTCACCTGTTAACTGCCAGTCTGGAAAGAATCCTGAATAAAGATAATTGAGCAGGACGCCTGCAAGTACAACGAACACTGCGCCGGGTAAAAACCGAAAGAGTCCGAACTTCTTCATAAAAGGTTTTTCGAAGAGTATCAGCAAGCCAAGAGAGACAAGGCTTATGACAACTGCTCCGGGGCTATGGTATATCAGTGCGTAATAGATCTCACTGAATGTATTATGACCGTCTGCCTGATTGAGCGCAAAATCGCCCATGAAGTCCTTGTCATATCCCAGAGCGTGTGGGATTTCCTTTAGTATCAATGTGAGGCCGATGGCAGCCAACATTCCTTTTATTACGGAAGAGGGAAAATAATATCCGATGATTCCGGCCTTCAAAAATCCGGCGATTAACTGGATCAATCCGGCAAGAAAAACGGCAAGGAGAAAAGCCTCAAAGCTGCCAAGTGTGTGAAACGCGCCAAGGACGATCACAACAAGACCTGCGGCCGGGCCCGAAACTCCCAGTGGCGAGCCGCTCAGATAACCGACGACAATCCCTCCGATAAATCCGGCAATGACGCCGGAAAACACGAGATCAGGCTGGCCAGTTGATGCAAGCCCGATACCGAGACAGAGGGGAAGCGCTACAAGAAAGACGACTACGCTTGAGGATAAATCCGATTTTATAGTTCTAAAAAAATTCACGTTATCAAGATTAAAGCATGAAAGATTAAACAGGTACTTGTGGGGACTCCATTCGGAAGATCGGTGAGATGTCGGCCTTTTTATCGAAGCGTACATTCAGATCTTTGATGATACCCGTTTTGATACTATATACCCAGCCGTGGAGTGCAGGCTCATTTCGTGACGCCCACGCGTTCTGGATGATGGAGGTTTTTGTGAGGTCGAAAACCTGCTCCATAATATTCAGTTCCACAAACCGGTCAAAACGAGTTTCTTCATCTTCAATTCCGTTGAGCTCGTTTTCATGAAGTCTGTAAACATCTTTAATATGACGAAGCCAGTTGTCGACAAGCCCGTATTGCCCACTCGTCATTGCGGCTTTCACACCACCACAACCATAATGTCCGCATACGATTACGTGTTTGACTTTCAGGATGTTGACTGAGTAGTCAAGTACGCTCAATAGGTTCATGTCGGAATGAACCACCATGTTGGCGATATTGCGGTGGACAAAAATATCCCCCGGCTCTTTGCCTGTGATCTCTGTTGCAGGCACACGACTATCTGAGCAGCCGATCCAGAGTACCTGGGGGCTTTGACCCTGAGATAACCTATTGAAAAAGTCCGGATCTTCGGAAAGTTTATTTTTTACCCAATTCTTATTTCCTTCAAGTAATGATTTATAGATATCCATATATCGATTGTTTTTTGGCTAGTGTTAAATAGGACATAACAAACGCGCGGCTACCTGCCGGTGCATGTATATATTATTAAGCTGATTAAACGCTTATGAAATAGACAAAAAAGCCAGGTCGGGAGGTGGGGAAATAATCTTAACATAGCCGGCATTTACGGCCATATTTTCAATGACTTTATCACGCTGCTGCGCGGCAATTGTTAGGATCTGGTGATGAATGAGATTTTGATAGCAGAGTTCGAGTAAACCCTTTACCGAAGATGTATCAGCTTCAGAGGATTCGTTGCCGTGCTCCGTTTCCTCTTCGAATCCGGTATTAATAAGACTTTGAACGAGCGCGCTGTCAGTGATATTCAGCATCTTAAACTCGGCGAGCACAAAGCTGAGGTTGAAGAAAGCAATACCTGCAACCAGGGTGAAGACCGATTTAATGTATGTCTTTCTGAGGTGTCTCATCCAACACAAAAATACGCCAATTTTCGAGATTTGTTACAGATTTGCCTTCTGCTGCATTAATATTGCTGTTAAAGAAAAGTTAAAACAAAGCCACTATTTACCCAGATTTCATGACACAACCAGATGCGCTTAACCTTGTTGCTGAATTCCATAACACCTTTAAACATCCGATTCTACCCGCTCCGGCAATCCCGTCGGAAGACCGATGCAAGCTCCGAGTCGCCCTGATCGCCGAAGAGCTGAAGGAGTTGGAAGTTGCTATACTTGAGAAAGATATTGTTGAAGTCGCTGATGCGCTTTGTGATATTCAATATGTGTTGGCGGGGGCAATTCTCGAATTCGGATTGGGCGAGAAATTCAAGGCGCTCTTTGAGGAAGTGCAACGATCAAATATGAGCAAAGCGTGTTTCACCGAAGAAGAAGCGCAGCAGACGGTTGAGCACTACCGGAAAAAAGATGGCACTGAATGCTATTATGTAAAGGAAGGAGAAAAATTCCTGATATACCGGAAGGCAGACAACAAGACGATCAAGTCTATTAATTATAGTCCAGCAGATCTGCAGGGTTTGCTTCGCGTAAATAACTGACCGACACTAATTTATAGTGAATTAGTGGTGCCGTAATAACGCCACGCTATCAGAATCTTATCAATCTTTGTAAGATGGTTTAAGTTCCGTTTGCTGTAACGCGGCAATACCAGTTTGTTAAGTTTTGCCAGCGCTCTAAAAATTGATTTTTTCATGATCCGCAAAGGTAAAGCGGCTTGCAATTAATTTTAATTTCTATATTTAAAATCTATTAAACGTCAATATGGAAAATACCCAGCCCGATTCGTTCCTTATGATATGGCATGCTGCTATGCTTATTGGTTCAATTTTATTAGCAGTAGCGGCAATTGTAATTGTACTTTATCATTTTATTAAGGTTTCTACGCTTGAAACGCCGCGTGAAAAATATGAGTTTGTCAATAGGAGAGAGGTCAAGAACCTTGAGCTGGTTTTTATCTGCCTTGCGCTTGCAGTCGCTTTTATCATTAACCGTTATGGTATGGAAAAGCTCAGTGAAATGGGGGTATGGTTCTTTGTGCGCCTGTTTATTTCCGTTGCCGGCGGTACGCTTGTGGGATACGTTTCATTTCTGATCCTGGAGTACTACTATCCGTCAAGGGTGGATAAAAAGCTAAGAAAATGGCGCTATCAACCCCGTGTCAATCCTAAAACGGGCAACAAAATGCGCCTCCTGGCAGAACACGAAGAAGACGTTCACCTGGATGCCGGTATGAAAGCTGAAGAAGACGTGTTTTCAATTGATTACGATGTGTGGATCGACGAAAAAACAAATGAAGTTATTATTGAAAAGTATCAGGGTCACCTGAGAGCGCTTGAATGCGGCAATTGCGGCTTTTTTACACTGAAAGTTGTTCGTGAGGAAATTACCCAGCAGCCGACTGCAACACAACAGGGAGAGTTGATCAAGCATTACGAGTGCTCATATTGTAAATCAGTGCGGGCTACTGCCTTTAAAATTTCAACCATGGAGGTTGATGACTATAAAAATGAACGCAATTCCCAAAAGGATGCCGTTAAAGACGTCGTTCTCGTAAAAGTCGAGATACACTCATCAAGCGGAGGATCCAAATTCTTCGAATTCGCCGATCTCATGCAGGCCCAGAAATTTCTTACCGAAATAAAAGAAAAATAGGCTGCTTCATAGCCGGCATCGAATTTGGTAGTGTATTGATATCAACTTTTGTGTTGAGTTTTTCGTTCGATAGAAAAGAGTTAAGCTTATGATGCGCGTAGTCTTCGGAATCATTGCGGGAATTGCCATTGCAACCTCCCCCGTTTTTGGGTATCTACCAGACAGTACCCAACTAAAACCTAAACCTGTCTTCGGAAAAGAAGCAAAAATTGTTTCTTACATTCTTGACAATAATCATTACCGGAAAATTCATTTTAATGATTCGTTGTCGTCTGTTATTCTGGATAGCTACGTTCAAAATCTGGACAACAGTAAAACTTATTTTACTGCCCAGGATATTGCCTCATTTGAACGCTACAGGTATGAGTTGGATGACCTCACGAAAAAAGAGAACGTGGACCCGGCATACGAGATCTATGGTGTATTCAAGAATCGCTTTGATGAACGGATGAAGTACGTCATGGACCATCTTGTCAACCAGGATTTTGACTACACCATTGATGAGTATTATGAAACAGATAGAGAGAAGGAGCCATGGTGCAAAACGGAAGCTGAGCTAAATGAGGTGTGGCGTAAGATTGTCAAAAGCCAGGCCCTTTCATTAAAGCTCGCCGGAAAAGGAACGCCTGAAATCAAAAAGACCTTAGCCGAGAGATATGACCGGCTGATCAAGTCATATACTAAAGATGTGAATACCGAAGACATCTTCAGCATTTACATGAACACCATCACAGAGGCGTATGATCCTCATACAAACTATTTTTCTCCGGCTGCTGCAGATAGGTTCAAACAAAGCATCAGTCTTTCCCTCGAAGGAATTGGAGCGAGGCTTCAGACGGACAATGACTACACGAAAGTGGTTGAAGTATTGCCCGGCGGCCCCGCTGAGAAGAGTAAGTTAATTGCTCCCAACGACAGGATTATTGCTGTGGGTCAGGGTGACGATGGAGAAATGGTCGACGTTATTGGTTGGAGAATCGATGACGTGGTGAAACTCATAAAGGGACCGAAAGGAACAAAAGTAAGATTATCCATTCTTCCTGCGGAGACGGGTGTAACAGGCAAACCGAAAGAAATTGAACTCGTTCGCGATAAGATCAAACTCGAAGACCAACAAGCGAAAAAAGATATCATTCATTACAATAAGAATGGAAAAGACCTGAAGCTGGGTGTTATTACGTTGCCAAGCTTTTATATGGATTTCGAGGCTTATCAGAAAGGAGATCCTAACTATAATAGCACAACCCGCGACGTACAGAAGCTGATCAAGCAATTGCAGGCAGAAAACGTCGATGGCATGGTTCTCGACCTCCGTAATAATGGTGGTGGGTCTCTTGCAGAGGCTATCGACCTCACCGGTTTGTTTATCAAAAATGGACCTGTAGTACAGGTGAAAAGCTCAGCAAACAGAATAGAAGTAGGCAGCGATGACGATCCGGATATGGTGTACGCTGGCCCGCTCGTTGTGTTAACAAACAGGTTTTCGGCTTCGGCTTCAGAAATATTTGCTGGTGCCATTCAGGATTATAACCGCGGTGTTGTAGTGGGTGAATCCACTTATGGAAAAGGAACTGTGCAAACTGTAATAGATCTTCATCAGTTCATCAACGACCCGAAGAATGAGGTTGGTCAGCTAAAACTCACGTTCCAGAAATTTTATCGCGTAACGGGAAGCAGTACACAGCATAAGGGTGTAACGCCTGACATCAAGCTTCCTTCGGCGCTTGACTCTGATCAATTTGGCGAAAGCTCAAGTCCGAGCGCTTTGCCGTGGGACGAAATTCGCGGAACGCTTTATCAAAAAACACCGGTGATCAATGATAAGATCCTTGCAGGATTGAATAAGTCGCATACGGACAGGCTGAAAACGGACAAACAATTGACCAGGCTTGTTGATGAGACAGAAGATATGCGAAAGAGCATGAAAGACACCCGTCTTTCTCTCAATGAAGCGAATCGCAAAAAAGAAATGGAAGAAGCTGAAAAGAAGACAGCGTCACGGAAACTTAGCGGAACGATCACCGATAGTGATACACCACGTGTAAGCAATCTTAATGAGATGGAAGACGAGTACCTCCGCGAAGGGTTGTTCATCCTGGGTGATTTGATCACAACTAAGATCGGTTAGAAACATTCAAAATGATAAATGGAAAGCTGTCGGGAAACCGGCAGCTTTTTTTGTTTGACCGATCGTAACTTGAATAGCATTCGGGCGTCTCATTAGTCAGCACCAGAAAACAAAGTTGATTCTTTGTTTCATGTTGCGAAGTGTTTAATCTTGCTAATTCCGTATTTTGGAGCAGTCCAGTAACCCATGAGCGAAGAACTTCTCAAAGCAATCATCCAACTTTTTGCTATTGTAGCCCGCGAGCGTATTACAGAGGAGGAGCGGTCTAACGTCCAGGAATTTCTCAGCCTTCATCTTAACCGGGAGGCTACTGCTTATTACCTTAAGGTTTTCGATGAACTGAGCCACTCGCATCGTATAAACGCTCCGCAGGATCTCAGCAGCCTGGATGAGGACACGCAAATTTTTGTTGACGACTGGGCAAAGATCATGCAGATCATCAAGCAGGTTAACCAGGCATTAACCATGCAGCAGAAGTTTGTATTGATCATTAAAATCATTGAACTGGTTTCGTCGGACAATGAAATTTCTGACAGGCAGGGCAACCTGATCTTTTATATTGGACAGGCTTTGAAATTACCGAAGCATGACATGCAGGCGTTACAAGCTTTTGTATTAGGTCAGGATATCGATGAGCTTGCCTCCCGCAACGTACTGATCATTGACGAAGGCTCTGATGCTAAACTATATCCCGGCCCGCGGATCGTAGAGAAGAATCTCACTGGGTTGATTGCTATCCTGAGGTTGCCGGATGCCGAAACTTATTTCATCAAATATCTGGGTATCACCACCCTCTATCTGAACTCGATTCTTCTGAAGAGTCGAAAGATCGATGTTTTCCCGACAGGCAGTACCATTCGCGGAGATAAGATCGAGTCGATTTATTACAGCGACATCATCAGCCGCTTTCTCACAGGTGAAAGTAAGACGCACATTACCTTTAGTGCTGATCATCTTTTCTATCACTTCAGAAGTGGCCGTGCGGGGTTACAGAACATCAACATCGCCGAACACGGCGGAAAGCTCATTGGTATTATGGGTTCGAGCGGTTCCGGTAAATCGACATTGCTAAACGTGCTTAACGGCAATGAAAAACCATCGAGCGGACGAGTGTCGGTCAATGGCATCGACATTCACGAGGAGCCGCATCGCGTTCGGGGCATAATCGGATATATTCCGCAGGACGATCTTCTGATGGAAGATCTCACTGTTTACGAGAATTTGTTTTATGCTGCGCGTTTATGTTTCGGACAGTATTCGAAAGCCCAAGTTGACAAACTTGTTGAGCATACACTGATTAGTCTTGGACTGACGGAGATTCGAAACCTGAAGGTTGGAACGCCGCTACAGAAAACGATCAGTGGTGGACAGCGCAAGCGTTTGAATATTGGGTTGGAATTATTGCGCGAGCCTGCTGTTCTTTTCGTGGATGAACCGACTTCCGGGTTATCGTCACGCGATTCGGAAAACATCATGGATCTGTTGAAAGAACTTGCGTTGCGCGGAAAAATGGTCTTCGTTGTCATCCATCAGCCCTCGTCCGATATCTTCAAGATGTTCGACACTTTGGTGATTACTGATGCAGGCGGGTTTCAAATTTATTATGGTAACCCAATCGATGCTGTCGTGTATTTTAGAGATGTCATTAATGCTGCCAACAAAAACCAGGGTTCGTGTCCTGAGTGTGGGAATATTAATCCTGAGCAGATTTTCAGCATCATCGAAACAAAGGTTGTTAATGAATACGGTCGTCATACGAGTACAAGGAAGATTTCACCGGGTCAGTGGTATCAGTATTTTAAACAGCGAATCAAACTCCCAAAGATCAGTCACGTTCGAGAGGAACTTCCGGTAGCGCAGGAGATCCCGGGATGGTTTCGGCAATTGCGCACGTTCGTTACCCGTGATGTGCTTGCGAAACTGGCTAACAAACAGTATCTGTATATCAACCTGTTCGAAGCACCAGTGCTGGCATTCTTCATTGCGTTTATGGTGAAATATCATGACGTTTTGAAAGGTGAAACATCCTACAGTTTCTATCATAATCAGAACATTCCGGTGTTCTTTTTCATGAGTGTCGTTGTGGCATTGTTCTTTGGCTTGACGATGAGCGCCGAGGAAATATTCAGGGACCGGAAGATCCTAAAGCGCGAAAAGTTCCTTCATCTGAGCAGGAGTAGTTATCTCGTTTCAAAAGTAACGGTGTTGTTTACGATATCCGCGATTCAAACAATACTATTCGTACTTGTTGGTAATTATATACTTGAGATTCCCTTCACGGAGATGCGGTACTGGATGATCTTATTTACCTGTACGTGTTTCGCTAATATGCTGGGCTTAAACATTTCCGCGTCATTTAACTCTGCGGTTACGATTTATATTCTCATCCCGATACTGATCATTCCCCAGTTATTGTTAAGCGGCGTCGTTATTGGGTTTGACAAATTCAATCCGCGTGTCGGGAAGCCCGTAGGCATACCGTTAATGGGAGAGGTGATGGCATCGAGATGGGCTTTTGAAGCATACATGGTTACTCAATTCAAGGATAACCCTTTCGAGCAAAAGTTTTATGAAATCGATAAATTAGCTGCTCAATCCGAATATAAAAGGATTTACTTCATCCCGACCCTGGAGTCAAAACTTGCGTATTGCCTGAACAGCAGGTCATCATGGAGAAACGCTCGAAATACAGCATTCGTAGATGCTGTAACATTACTGCGGAATGAAGTCGAGCGTGAGTTGCAGATCGTAGGAGCGGATAAGCTTCCAGAGGTCGACAAGCTACGTGTCGGAAAATTTGACTCAACGGTTTATGTGAAGACCGCAACGTTCCTGCGCGCACTAAAACAGTTCTATACGCAGCGACTTGACCGTGCCACTGCCGAGAAAGAACAGCTGATCGATTCACTTACGGCTACGGACACTCAGGCCAGATTATTTGATGATGCGCGCAATCAATATGTAAACCAGGCTGTGACAGATGCGGTAAAGAACATGACCGCCACTGACAGGATCATTGAATATGATGGAAAGTTGATTCAGAAAATCTTCCCGATCTACATGGACGAACACAGACCATCGCATCCGTTTGATTTCTCAGCGAATCTATATCAGCCTACCAAGCATTTTCTGGGAGCGCACATCGATACACTGTATTTCAATATTGCGGTGATATGGAGCATGACACTCGTACTGTTCATTACTTTATATTTCGATGCTCTCCAAAAATTAATTTCCCTCCTGGAAGGTACTCGCAAATACAGGCGGAGAGACCGTCATTAATTAATATCTTTGAAGCATTATAATAACGTTATCTAATATGAAAATCAGATTTATCCAGGCAGCGTGTTTTTTAATGGTCGCGCTATTCGCCTTTGCATGTGGTGAAAAGAAATCCACAACCGCCCATGAGCACGAAAATGAAAGTGAAGAGTGGAAAGAAATGGACGACTATCACATGGTGATGGCGGAAACATTTCATCCGTATAAGGACAGTGCAGATCTTGCGCCAGTGAAAGCAAAAGCGAACGATTTAGTAGCTTCGGCTGAGAAGTGGTTGAATGCGCCGCTTCCTAAGAAGGTTGACAATGACCAAATGAAAAGCAAGATTGAACGGTTGAAGAACGAATCGGTGGCATTGCGCGATAAAGTTCAGGCGGGCAACGATCAGGAAATCGGAGACAATCTGACCAAGCTCCATGATACGTTCCATGAAATTCAGGAAACCTGGTATGGTGGTGGCAAAGAGCATGGCCACGACCACGAGCATTGACATTCATTTCATTCGGGCCGTCACGATACGGCCTGAATTCCTTCTCAATGGCGGAACATCTTTTCCGAGCGCCGAGTGAATTGTTATCTTTATTCCACATCCACTAATTTCTCATCACTTTTCATCACAGTCCCGGGTAGGGAAGAAATACGATCACAAAAAGCAATTAGCGGTCTGTTTATCGTTTTCCCTTAACCTTGTACCTGAGTTAACTGATTTTGAACGGTTAAAAGATCCCTTTTTGATCGCCTGAACGCTTAGCCTCTTTGGGCATTATTTTTTTATTCCGTCCATTTCTATCCATTGAAGGTTCGGGTATTCCTGGCGGCAGTGGATTTCACACCAAAGGCTAAACACACGCAGATATGGAAAAGCATAGACCTGAACTTGAGTTCGTCACCGCTGGTGAAGACATTCTTCGAATCCTCATCCATAGTAAGGAATTTGGAAATGTGGTCGGGATCACAAGCCCTGTATTAGGCTCAGGTGTGTTTATGACGGCCGTTGAAAAGGTCATTCTCGACTATGAGGTTGTTATTCAGCTAAAGCCGCAAGATGTTACAGGAAAGCATTTGGTTAACAGTACCTTAAGGCTTTCTGAGATCACCATTGCCTGCGCCTTCAAATCGAAATTTGATAAGGTATATCAAGCTCGCGTTGAGCCCGCCCAGGTGGGTGTCTATAGCTACTAAGCGAAACCAAACCAATCTCCTCTAATCATAACCTGCTCATTCTCCGGGGGCCAACCCTCGGAGAATCGGGCAACCTTTTACAACCACGAGGATCTGGCTACGCCTGAATAGCAAAGTTTTTGATCACATCAAGATCAAGACGATCGTTTAGTCGCTGCGAGTAATGCAGGTGCTTAATTACCAATCCACGATCGACAAGAAATTCTGCGGGCATCGTTGAAATCGATTCACCACTTTCCATCAGATGTATCGGCACATTAGAACGATACGCCTTGTAAGCCGTTTGGACAAAGCTCGTCATGTGGCTTATTGCCGACTTGGTCGGTGCGTTTTCAATACCGTATACGTTGTACCAGCGCTTTTCATTGTCGGCGATGATTGGAATTGGAGATACGCCACGATGAAATGAGCTACGCAATATCACAGGAGCTTTGGACTCAAAGAAGAAGATCATTTCGAGCCCTTTCACTTTCATCTCTTCATGGATTTTGGTAAGCGCGTGTACCCGAAGATTGCAGAAGGGACAACCGGCATGCCGAAAGAATGCGATCAGTATCTTCTTTTCGCGATAATGATCAAGATCAATCATGCGGTCATAAATATCCTTTAAGGCGAAGTGTGGGGCGATGACGTTTTTCCGGAGGTTCATAAATCAGGTCGAGCAATCTACGATGAAAGCGGAGGCTTCGGATCTGACAAATCGTAAAATAAAAAAAAACAAACCCCGCCTGGGTTAGAGGCGGGGCTTACTTTAGCTATTGTGCTGAAGAATCCATTCTTCTTCAACGATGTGAATTTAGTGATTTTTTCGCGAACTATTACTCGCACGTTTTCTGGTGAATGCCTATGGAAGCGATTCTGCATTTGTTGCCTTGATCGCCATCAACTATTCGGGGTTAACCATCGTCCGAATTCAGTCGGTTTATATTTCTGGAAACGGATGCAATTTTTTAAATTTACTTACCCTCGGTCTTTCGTTTACCCATTAGTAATTATGATGAGATTCTCAGTAATCATTTTCTTTGTTTCATTGATCTCGCTTTCTGTCTACGCGCAACAGATTCAGTTTGACCGACTCGAACTTGTAAAGGGACTTCAAAACAGATCAATTACTTCAATTATTCACGACGACCTTGGCTTCATGTGGTTTGGCAGCGCCGATGGACTTGTACGGTATGATGGTTACGAAACAAAAATTTATAAGGCGAATCTCAAAGACAAGAATTCAATCGGCGATAACAACATTCGCACACTGGCAAAAGATAAGAACGGAAACATCTGGATCGCGACGCAGGGTGGCGGCCTCGATAAGTTCGATATCAAAACGGAAAAGTTTACACATTTCGTCAATAAGGCAAATGATGTTACGTCGATTAGCGGTAATGCTGTGTGGTCGGTATTTGTTGACTCACGTGGCTACATATGGGCGGGAACGTTTTCAAATGGCCTGAACAGAATTGATCCGGAAACAGGGAAGATAACCCGTATCATCGAAAGAAATTACCTGCCGGTACTGGCGATCACAGAAGACACCGAAGGATACATCTGGTTCAGTTCGAATGGCATCACGCGAATCGATCCGAAAGATCTGACTTTAAAGCAATACTATGCGCAGCCTGAAGATCCGCAATCGTTGGCTTCCGGTGGCATTCGCGCAATTCTTGAAGACGCTGACAAAAATATCTGGGTTGGCGCTGTGGACGGAGGACTATTTCGTTTTCAGCCTGAGGAAACGAAAAATTTCGTCAGACACGCAATCTCGGATGCAAGCGGATTCCAGTCGATCTATGCTTTACATAAGGATAACAGTAATACAATATGGGTGGGTGGAAATGGTGGCATTGCTACGATCAACGCAGATGGTTCATCAGAGGTGTTTCATCATGACGCAACGGATAAATATTCGCTTTCAACCAACGCGGTGAGAGCCATCTACCAGGATGCTAAGAACATGATGTGGGTCGGTACGGAAGGAGGTGGTGTAAACAGGGTGCTCGCAAAAAAGAAATTCCAACTCTTCCGTGCGGATGGGAAGCCTGGGTCAATCAGTTACAATGTTATTCGGTGCATCTACGAAGACCGGGCGAGTAGGATCTGGGTTGGAACGCAGGGTGGCGGATTAAACATTCTGGATGTGAATACCAACACGTTCACGAAAGTAAACATCCCGGCAAAGGAACTATCAAGTGTGTACGAAGATGTCGACGGCACGTTCTGGATTGGCAGTTGGGGTAATGGCCTGTTCCATTACAATGAAACAACGGAAGAGTACACGAACTATCGCCAATCGTCTGAAGCGGAGACCTCCTTGCCTGACAACAGGATACAGGTTGTTCATCGTGACCACAAGGGACTGTTGTGGGTTGGAACCGAAAACGGACTTGCGCAATTTGCTGAGGCAGAAGGCCGCTGGACTCCTTTTACCAAACCACATTTTCCACATGAATTATTGGGCACAAACATCCAGGGACAGGCATTTCTCGAAGCACCCGATGGTTCAATCTGGCTTGGAACCTGGTTTGGCTTGAACCGGATCAGCGCAGACAGGCAGACCGTTGTAAACTACACGACCGATACAACTAAGTCATATCTTTCCAGCGAACATGTAATTTCGCTCCACCTCAACGCAAGAAAAAACCTGTTATGGATCGGGACATTCGGCGGTGGATTGAATCGCCTTGATATTGCGACCAACACGATCACGCATTTTACTGAAGAGGACGGATTGCCGAATAACACAATCTATGGAATCAAGGAAGACAACGATGGGTTTCTCTGGCTTAGCACCAACAATGGACTTTCACGGTTTAACCCGGAGGCAAATACTTTCCGGAACTACGATGCGACGGAAGGGCTACAGGGAAATGAATTTTATTGGGGTGCCGCAGGCAGGACACGCGATGGAAAAATGTTTTTCGGTGGCGTAAACGGTCTCACTGCTTTCAATCCTTCAGAAATAAAAGACAACGTGGATGTACCACCACTTGTGATCACGAGTTTTGAGCTGTTCAATAAGCCAGTTCCCATCCAGGCCGGGTCGTTTCTACAAAGCAACATCAACATGATTGACAAACTGGTGCTGAATTACAACCAGGATGTGCTCACTTTCCAATTTTCAGCATTGAATTATCAATCACCGGAAAAGAACATGTATGCCTATTATCTTGAGAATTTCGACCGCGATTGGAATTACGTCGGAAATAAGCGTTCTGTTTCTTATACCAATCTTAGTCCGGGTGAGTATGTTTTGCGCATAAAAGGGTCAAACAACGACGGCGTCTGGAATGAAAAAGGCATTGCTATCCCGATTGTAATTGTGCCACCGTTTTGGAGAACGTGGTGGTTTTACACATTGTCTGGCCTCGTCGTTGTATCAGTGTTATATGGCTTTCTGAAGGTTCGGTTAAACAGTGTTCGTCGCGATCGCGAAGCAGTGAGGCGAACAATGCAGAAAGCGCTTGACGATGCGCACCAGCAAATCGAACGCGAGAAAAAAGCCGTCGTTGAAGAGCAAAACAAGAACGCTGAACGCAACTGGATTGATCAATCACTATCAATTATCAGCGACATCCTTAGCAAAAGCAAGGACAACGTTGACGAGTTATGTAGTCAGGTGTTGTCTGCACTGATAAAAAGGTGTGAGGTTGTGGCGGGAGCTATTTATTTGTATGACGAAACCGCTGACGAGTTGAAACGAACCGCGAGTTTTGGATTTACACAAGGCCGAGAGGCGGTGCCTTCCGGCACAGGCCAGATTGGCGAATGTTTTCGTATGCGTGAAAGTATTTCCATTGAAAATCTCCCTGAAGGATTTTGTAGTGTCGGATCAGGATTGGGAGAAGCTACACCGGCAGCATTGCTATTAATTCCGTTGCAGTATGAAGAACATTGCGTCGGCGTAATGGAACTTGCTTCATTTTCGGTTATTCCGGAGTATAGGAAACAATTCATAGAAACTTTGTCAGCGCAACTAACGGCCACTATCCATACAACACAGATATCGGAAAGAACAAAACAACTGTTGGATGAATCGCGTGTGCAAACGGAAGATCTGAAAGTACGGGAAGAGGAACTTAAACAGAATCTGGAGGAGATGCAGGCGATTCAGGAGGAATATGATCGAAAAACCCGTGAATACGAAAAGATGATCGAGCAACTCGAACAAAAGCTGAATGCGAAGATGGCGTGATTTACCCTAATGGAAGCGCAAAGAAAAATGTTGCGCCGTTTCCTGGAGAGGATTCGGCCCAAACACGTCCACCATGTGCATCAATGATTTTTTTGACGATGGCGAGCCCGGCGCCCGTTCCTTCAAATTCGTGTTTTGCATGAAGCCGTGAAAAGACTTTGAAAAGCTTATCGCTATAAGTCGCATCGAAGCCCACACCGTTATCCCGGACAAAGAATATCTGTTCATTTTGCCCTTGTTGGAATCCAACTTCTATTGCTGCATCGGGATTCTTTGACGAAAACTTGAGTGCGTTGTTTATCAGGTTTTCCCACACTTGTCGAAGCAGCGTCGCATCACCATGTGATAAGTCCATCGGCGCGACCGCTATTTTCGGTTTGTCAATATTTTTTTCCATAATAATTGCATTCACGAGCTGTTGCATATTGACGCTCTGCTTTTCAATTGACGTATAGCCTAACCGTGCAAGTTCCAGTAGATCGTTAATGAGACTATCCATCCGCGTGGCATTTTCCTGGATTGTACGAAGCGCCTTCTTTGCGCGGTCATCAAGAATGTCTCCATAGTCTTCATGGAGAATTGCGCTGTAGCCATTGATCGCCCGGAGCGGCGCACGGAGATCGTGAGAAATGGAGTACGAGAAAGAGCTTAGTTCATTGTTGGCTTTTTGAAGTGCTTCATTACCTCTCTCTAGTTGCGCATTCGCTTCCATGATCTTTGCTTCAGCTTCTTTTTGAAGTGTTACATCACGTATCGATGCAGCGATCAGGTTTTCCGAAGTTGTTTCAATAGGACTAAAGTTAATTTCCACCGGTACTTCGCTGCCATCCTTCCGCAGACCATTCAAAGTCAAACCAATTCCGTATTCCGACAGCCGATGGTTTTGCAAGCTGGTGCCGCGTAAACCGATAACATTTGTTCTGAAACGAAAGGGAAGAAGCACTTCCAACTGTTGGCCGATAAGCTCTTCACGTCCATATTGAAAGAGTCTTTCAGTTTGCTTGTTTACCAGTCGGATAATTCCATCCGCATCAGCGATGATCATCGGATCGGGTGCTGCTTCGAGTACAGCGCGGAATTTTTCTTCGGACACCCTTATTTCCTCCTGGGCTTTCTTCCCGGCTGTGATATCAGTCAGCGCTCCTACATAAAACAAGCCGGAGCCGTGCTCGGTCATTGGTTCTCCGACTACTAACACATTTACAATATCGTCATCGAATTTCAATCGAAATTCGGATTGGAATCTTGATCTTGTTTTTATAGCATTCGCGATCTGATCCCAAACGATGGTCCTGTCGTCGGTATGGACATTGTTCATCAGGTCTTTAAATGTGTAATGTGAGCCTGCTTTGAACCGCATGATTCTTGCAAATTCATCCGTATAGTTGATCACATCTGTCGCGATATTCCAGTCTATACTACCTGTTTTGGAAATTCGTTGCGCCTGAAGGAGTTGATTCTCTCTAGATTCCAGCGCCCGTTGCGTCTCGAGTAGCTTGCGTCGGCTTTGTTCCAGCGATTCATTTGTAGTCCGGAATTCTTCGTTTGCGGCTTTCAGTTCAGTGTTCGCTTTATCGAGGGTTAACCCCAATGCTTCCGCTTTGCGTTGACTGCGGTATAAACTGACAAGCGCGATAGTGATCATCCCTACACTCAGAAATAATCCAGCAAGCACGACGATACGATTAATTCGTTCATGGCGACGCACCTCGGTCCGCAGCTCGTCTGTTCGTGCTTTAGCGCTCGTTTCTATTCTGCTTATCATGCTCGTCATCTGATCGAAAAGCTTTTTACCATGCGCAATACTCGCCGCAGCTTCGTCTGCGTGTCCTGCGTCCACTTTGAGGATGGAAGCTTCTACAAAGGAGAGTTTGCGAAAAGTTTTTTCCCGAAGACTGTCAAGTAAACGCTGTTGTTCAGACGCTGCCATGTGCTGCGATAGTTCTTTTAACAGTTCTGGAACTGTTTCCGATGCCTGCTCATAAGGAAAAAGAAATTCTGATTTTTGCGTGAGAATATAACCGCGATGAGCACGCTGTATGTCTTTTAACTGAGAGGCCAGTTTGTTAATCCTGGTAATCGTTTGTTGCGCTTCCTCTACATCGTGAAACGAAGCAATCATAAAGGCCGTATGCCTGTAATCCAGTACATGGACAGCTAAGATGATGATAACAGCGAGTATGAACAGAATGATTGATTGCGCACGTGATTTCATGATAATTTCTGTGAGAGGTAGTGATCAAAAATCATGTAAAGTTCTTCGAATATTTCTTGTAAAAGTTGTCCGGAATTTTCGGGAACGCCTAAAATATCTTATTTTGATCAACCTAAGAAACCCACTACTATGATCGACCCCGTAAAACTCGAGCATTTCCGAAATCTTGTTTCACTTTCCGCTGCCGACGGCAAAATTGAAGACGTTGAGCGTGTTGCATTGTCAAAAATTGCGTACGAACATGGCATCCCGCTGGATCGGCTGAACGTCATGTTACAACGCGCCGATGAATATAAGTATCTGATTCCGCAAAACCATACAGATCGCGATCAGCAAATGAGACAGATGATAGAGATCGCGTTTGTGGATGGAGATTTTGCGCCTGCGGAACTTGACCTGATTCTGATGGTTGGTGAAAAGCTCGGATTTCAACGTGTTGAAATTGATGCAATGTTATCGCTGCAAGCCGTGAGAAAGGATTAATCATTGATTCCGTAGCCGAGTTCTCGCCAGTAATTATCCGCTTCGAGGCGAAGGTCATCCGGTGGAAAATAAGATTGCTTCGCTGCTGAACTCCATCCGGGTCTGTCATTTCGTATACCATTTTCGTCCCATGTCACCAGCGTGAAATACCGGCTTTCTTTTGGATGAACGCCATCAGATTCATGTGATATTTTGCACAGATAGAAGCGATATTCATCCTCGGTGACAATGGCGATGTCTCCTTCGTCCCAACAGGTTGGAATCTTGAACTTGCCGGCTTTGCTCGCCGGAAAATACTTTCCGAACACAGGGAACCATTGTCTGATTCGGCTCGCTGCTTCATAAAAACCACTGTTTCGGTAAACTGGCGCACGTGCACTTTCAGAAGAAGAATGTCCGACATTCAACGCGGCTGTATCCTGAAACACTTTTTGTTTCGATCGATCAAAATGAATATCGCGGAAAGTGTATTCATCTGTTCCGTTCTTTGCAGACACGATGTAGTTACGATCTGGTCGCCCGGTACGCAAGTAATCCGGACGCTCGTTCATGTTTGCATAATGGATCCGCTCGAATACCCAGTGAATGCCATGGGCGCCAGACTTATGAAGGTACATACCCATATCAAGACCATCGTTGAAAAGTATATCGGAGACTTCACTGACGCCACCCACAGGCTGGATGTCAGATCCGAAAGGAACAAGCCCGACACTGCCGAATCCATCGACAATAATGTGATGGAGTTTGTTGTCACCGGCATCGATACTCCATTGGATCCCCGTGTCTTGCCCGGGTTGAAATGCATTCATCCACCGCACATCCGCCGCGCGGATTGTAATGTGACTGATGTCAGTGCCGCCGATGAGATGCTGCACCTGAAGTGCCTCGGCAGCCGTGCGCGTAATGATACCGTTGTACATCCGCAGTCCGCGAATGCGTGCCAGGGGAGGTTTATGCGTGGCTCCTATATAAAATCCTTCACCTTCAATTGTATCGTGCACATAAAAGTTTGTGATGTCGATTGAATCGATGACCAAATCATGATCACCATGATTGATCCTGACGGCCGAGAAGCCGTGTTGTGCTTCGAAGCCTTTCATTTTGATTGTTCCACCATCGCTTACGGAAATTGAAATTCCATGGCCTCCCGTCAGCTTTCCGATGACATGGAAACCGAAGCTTCCGGTCACAAATTTTCGCGTGGATGGCCACTTCGATAGCCCAGGATACTGTTCACTTTCGCCATCAAGTTCGAAATGACGGATACCCTGAACGAAGAGATGTTCTGTTACAACTTGTGTATGCGGGATGTTTTTCAACCGTACCGACTGTACGTGCCAGGGTTCAATCGCTGAAGATGTATTCGATAATTTGATCATCCTGACAAAGCCCAGTTTCTCTCCATCGATCCAGATCGTTCCGCCTTCGCGCAGTCCGGGCCATTGTTTCGCCATGAAATAATAATTGAGTTCGGCTCCATCTGCCCTGACTTTCGTAGGTGTGTCGATGATCAGATCACCCGGCGTGATATAAGTGCCATAAATCATCTGATCGCGTGTGGTTGCAATGCGGTTTTGCGCGTGTAATGCACCGATAGACTGAACAATGAAAGCGAAGAGTAAGAATTGACGTAGCAACATAGCAAGGAAACCTTGTACACGGTAAAAATTCATGCCTTGAACACGATACACGTTAGAGGTTATAGGGTTGAATGATCTTCTTTCCGCGGCTACAAGACGCGATGAAAGCTCCGCTTTATCTCGGGACTTTTTTTATTGCATCCTTCCAGAACATTCACGTTTAGCCGACTGACTATCGACTATTTGTTATAACCCTGAATTGAATGTTCATCCATCATCCGGTTTAGCGACACAAGGTTGTTATATGCATCTCCCGCGGTATTGTTGAAGTACGTGTACACTTCTTTGCCTTCGTTGATCCAATCGCGGATGTATGTTGCATATTCAGACAAAAATTCGTCACTATAGCCACCACGGTAATTGCCGGTGGGTCCGTGAAAACGGATGTAAACAGAATTGCTGATCGGCGCGTTGAACGGTGTCGCAGACTTCGGGTTATCCTGTATTACAAGTAAGGCATTGCATGCGTCGAGAATGTCAAATACCTCCCCTTGGTACCATGCGTTGTTTCGGAACTCAACTGCGATCTTCCACTCGCGCGCTCCCGGCGTATTGCGAATGTGTTTCAATAATGATTCGAAGCGATGAATTGAACTGGTTGTTAGCGAAGGAGGAAACTGCACAAGAATACATCCTTGTTTCTCACCAACATTGTTGATCGACTCGATAAATTTCTGGATATGATCCGGGTTGAACTCGAGGAATTTACAATGTGTCAGTTCTTTGAATAGTTTAAAAGTAAACCTAAAGTTCGCCGGAACGGATGATGCCCAGCGACCAACTGTTTTGCCAATTGGTATTTTATAAAACGAGCTATTGATCTCAATACTATTGAGGAACGTTGCATAGTAACTCAACCTGCTGCGATGCTGATGCTCCGGCGGGTATTCGTATTTTGGAACCGGAAGCTGCAAGCCGCTTAGTCCTGAAAAGTATTTTGATACCATTAATCCAACGCAATGAATGGAAGTGACTATTCCGAGGGTTTCCGTAAGATTTCAATGCCAACGAGGCGCACTTATTGGAATATCGCTACTGGCACACTTTCCCACTACGACAGGTGGCTTGCTACAAGATTCCCGAGCCATGTCGGACCTAGACTACCGTCGCGTCGGTGAAGTGCCCAAATACTCTCAGCGGGGGGCGTATCGCATTCGAGTAGGTGCTCAAACACTATCGGGAGATGACTTACTACGTTTGAGTAGGGCTCAAACACAAACGGGAGGTGGCTTACTACATTTGAGTAGGGGCTCAAACACAACGGGAGGTGACTTAATGCGTTTGAGTAAGGCTCAAACACTATCGGGAGGTGACTTGCTACGTTTGAGTAGGGCTTCAAACACAACGGGAGGTGGCTTACTACATTTGAGTAGGGGCTCAAACACAACGGGAGGTGACCTACTGTGTTTGAGTAGGGCCTCAGACACAACGGGAGGTGACTTAATGCGTTTGAGTAAGGCTCAAACACTATCGGGAGGTGACTTACTACATTTGAGTAGGGCCCAGACACTAACGGGAGGTGACACTGCCTAAAAATCTGTGTAAAGTGGTAGTGACTAAATAACTGTGTAAAGGCCGTTTGACCTGGCTCTGTTCTATAAACTGTGTCAGTACAAAAATCAAATACTAGTTTAGTATTTTCAGGCTGTTGAGCAAAACGGACCCAGGCTCTGCTGGGAAGCAACCTGGGAAGGGATAGCTCAACTGACTGGAATGGTCTGAACGT
>DASPJN010000073.1:0-17671 GCA_035628595.1 Chryseosolibacter sp. | reverse complement strand
TTCTTCAATGTAAGTGAGTACACCAGAGGCGCGAAATACACCGATTCCGACAAGGATACCCACCAAAAATGGAATGATCTTGATTGACGTATTGAAGCCGTCTTTCGCACCTTCAATGAATGTTTCGAAGACAGGTATTTTTCGGCGGAGCCCAAGAGAAATGAATCCGATAATGATCGTAAAGATGATGATGCCGGTGAACAGCGATGATTGTAACTGAACCTGTTCAGTCGTGAGTCCGGTGAAGTAGATGACAATGGCTGCAATAAAGATCAGCATGCCGACAATGTATGCGAGTAATACGCGATCAAACAGATTGATGCGTTGACGGAGGCACACATACAGCAGCCCGAAGAATGTTGAACAAAAAGTTGCGATCAGCGTGGGGATGAAGATACTGGTCGGGTTCACGGACTGCAGCATCGCCCTGTCCGCCATGATGGAGATCGGGATGATCGTAAGCCCGGAAGCATTCAGAACCAAGAACATTATTTGCGCATTTGAAGCCGTGTCTTTGTTGGGGTTGATCTCCTGTAGTTCATTCATCGCCTTCAAACCTAGTGGCGTAGCGGCATTATCGAGTCCTAGTATGTTTGCACTGAAGTTCATAATAATGGATCCGGTCGCCGGATGATTCTTAGGTATCTCCGGAAACAAACGGGAAAAGAATGGGCCGACAAAACGGGAGAGAATGGGTACCATTCCGCCTTTTTCCCCAATGCGCATAAGTCCAAGCCACAAAGACATCACGCCGGCCAGGCCGATCGAAATTTCAAAACCTGTTTTCGCCATGTCGAATGTCGACTTGAGCATGGCAGGAAAAACTGTCGTGTCATTTAGGATGACAAGCTTAAGCAGGGCTACGACAAAGGCGATGAGGAAGAAGGAGACCCAGATGTAGTTTAATACCATGAATGAGGCTTGAGAGCGAAATAAAAGCAATTATATGCGCTTATTCAACCAGCTCTATCCTGCATTAATCAATTGAAGGGTATGGCAGGCGACCATCCCGGCAGTTTCAGTCCGCAACCTGCTTGTTCCAAGGCTGACTTTTTTAAAGCCGTGTTGCAATGCAGTTTGAAGTTCCACAGGCGTAAAGTCGCCTTCGGGGCCGATCAGCACGAGGTACGCGGAATTCGGTGGTGCGGCAGATTTTAACGTCACCGGATTTTCGGCGTCGACGTAAGCAATGAACTTTGCTTCTTGGCCTCCGGAAACGATATCTGCGAACTTTGTTATCTCGTCAATCACCGGAAGTCTCGCTTTGATTGATTGTTTCATTGCGCTGATTGCCACCTTGTCCAGGCGATCTTTGCGGAGATAAGCGCGTTCCGTGTTCTCACACTCGATTAGCGTGATCCTGTCGATGCCGATCTCCACACACTTTTCTACGAACCACTCAATACGATCCGAATTTTTTGTGGGTGAGATCGCAATGTGGATCGAATAGGAGCGGGGTAATTCTTCTTCCACAGCCAACACAGTGAATGTGCATTTAGCGGGATCCGCTGTCGTAATTACCGCGCGATAAAACGAACCCTTCCCATCAGTGAGTCTGATTTCCTCGCCGGTTTTTTTTCTCAACACTTTTACGCAGTGCCGGGATTCTTCCGGATCCAGAAAAAATCTTCCTTCATGGAGATGTGGCTGATAAAAAATGTTCACGCTTAAGCGTATTCCTGATGCAGTTTGTCAACGAGAGCAATATAATCAGTCATCGCCTGATCTTTCGATTTGCCTTTGATCTCGGCCCACGCATCGTACTTTGCAATTGCTTTGAAGTCGAAGCCGCCTGGGCGGTCACCATTAACATCGCCTTCCGTAGCTTGCTTGTACAATGCATATAGTTGCAGTAATTCTTCGTTGCTCGGTCTACGCGTGAGGTCTTTTGATCGGGATACCGCGCTTTCAAACTTTTCTTTTAATTCCATTAGTTGTCAATTAGAGTGTGGCATAAAAATAAAAAAGTTGAGCCACCGGGACTCAACTTTCATTGATATGTTTTCGCGAAGTTACTTTCGTTTGTTCATCTCAACGTAAGGGCGCAGTTTTTCACCGACGTAGAGCTGTCTCGGTCTTCCGATTGGCTCCTTGTTTTCACGCATTTCTTTCCATTGTGCGATCCAGCCTGGCAGACGTCCCATGGCGAACATTACTGTAAACATGTCGACAGGGATGCCAAGGGCTCGATAGATGATGCCGGAATAGAAATCGACGTTGGGATAAAGTTTGCGTTCAACGAAGTAAGGATCCTTCAGCGCAGCTTCTTCCAGCTTTTGTGCGATCTCCAGTACAGGGTCATTGATGCCCAGCTTTTTGAGTACGTCATCTGCAGCCTTCTTGATGATCTTCGCGCGCGGGTCGAAGTTTTTATATACGCGGTGACCAAATCCCATCAGGCGGAAACCGCTGTTCTTATCTTTCGCTTTGTTGATCCATTTTTCGGTATCGCCACCATCTTGTCTGATATTTTCCAACATCACAATTACCTCTTGATTCGCGCCGCCATGCAACGGGCCCCAAAGTGCGTTGATACCTGCTGAAATTGACGAGTAGATACTTGACTTGGAGGATCCGACGATGCGAACCGTTGAAGTAGAACAATTCTGCTCATGATCTGCATGAAGGATAAGTAGTTTGTCCAATGCATCAGCTACGACGGGGTCAACTTCATATTGTTCGGCAGGAAGCGCGAACATCATTTTCAAAAAGCGCGAGCAATAGTCAAGCGAATTATCAGGATAATTGACAGGATGCCCTACCGCATTTTTGTACGACCAGGCAGCGAATGTCGGCATCTTGGCCAGCGATCTCACGATGCTGAGGTAAACACCGTCTTTTGGCCTGTTCGGGTCAATAGATTCTGGATAGAAGGCCGTCTGGGAGCAGAACAATGAAGCAAGCACACCCATCGGGTGAGAAGCCGAAGGAAACCCATCGAGGATCTTTTTTGTGTCTTCATGAACGAGGGTATGTGTTTTAATATCGTATGTGAACTGATCGAGTTCAGCCTTTGAAGGTAGATTTCCAAAAATCAGCAGATACGCGACTTCAATAAAGGTTGACTTCTCGGCAAGCTCTTCAATGGAATATCCGCGGTAACGCAATATTCCGTTGTCTCCATCCAGAAAGGTAATAGCACTTTTTGTTGCGCCGGTATTTTTATAGCCGGGATCGAGTGTGACAACTTTGGCTTTTTCGAGAAGTTCGCTGATTTCAATGGCAACTTCGCCTTCAGATCCTACAACAACAGGCAGGGTGTAGGATTTGCCATCGATAATCAATTCTGCAGTTTTAGACATGTCGGAATAAAGGTTAATACACAGGTTTTAAATATACAGGTAGAATTCGTTTTCAAAAAGAATCCAGCAAAATAAACAGGTTTGCACAATTCTCTTCGGCGGAAACAATTCACTTAGTTGTTTCCGAGAATAAGCGGTAATCCGTCCTCACCTGAGCCAACGATAACGACTTTTGAATTCGGTGATTTGGCAAGTTCTAGCGTTGCCTCTATACCTCTCATTTTTAGAAGTTTATCGGTTAAGCTGCTATTGACGATATTATTTGCCCTGGCTTCGCCTTCAGCCGCGATCCGCTTGCGTTCAGATTCACTTTTTTCCTTGTCCAGGCGGAACTGGTAGGCGAGCGCTTCCTGCTGTTGCTGAAGTTTGCTCTCAATGGCCACACGAATCTGGTCCGGTAACTGGATTGACCTGATCAAAAGGGCAACCATGTGAACATTATTAGCCATCAGGATTTTTTCCGATTCGGTCTTGATAGTGGCTTCGACCTCAGCACGTTTGGTTGAATAGATCTCTTCGGCAGTGTAACGTCCCATGACCTGTCGAACAGTTGAGCGAACCTCGGGTATTACGAGCACCTCGATGTAGCCTGTATTAAACTTTTCGTAGATGTAGCCGATCTTTTCAGCCACAGGCTTAAATCGAACGGTAACGTCGACATGGATGGAAAGACCGCTTTTGTCGAGCACGTCCATGTTTTCTTCTCGGGAAGTTTCCTGTACATCGTAAACAAAGATGTCATTCCACGGAGCTTTAATATGCACACCAGGTTCAATGACATGGTCTTTGTCGAGACCTTCGTCGCTGAACTTGTAAAATATCACTGCCCGCTGCGTAGCGTTAATGGTGTAAAAGATACTTGAGGAAAGCCCTGCAAGAATAAATAAAGCGATTACGCCAATAATGATAAATGGAAGGACTCTTCGGTTATTCATAGGTCTGCTAGTTAGATTCGCTGGTTTTCGGGCCGCAAACTACGAATTATTTTGCCAGTTTGGCTTTTATGAATCCGGTGCGAAATTAAAGGCGACGTCATTTGTCAACGTTCGCCATAAGTGATACCTTTAATGCCCCTAAACCCAACGAGCTCCAGATGAGGCGTTTGCTTTCATTGTTGATACTGCTTTACAGCGCCTCGACAGCATTTGCACAATCCCCAAGGATCGACAGCCTGCAACAGGTTCTGGAGAACACAACGGATATTAAAGGCCGTGTTGATATTCTTAATAACCTCGCATCAGATTCCTATCATTACGACATTTCCGCATGCAAGGCTTTTGCCGCTGAGGCTTTGAGTCTTTCTGAATCTGTTCAATATACCCCAGGGCAGCGCCTTGCGCTTCTACACCTCGGGCTCAGCTCGTATGGCAATGCCCGATATGAAGAGGCCTTTCGTTATCATCGTAAAGGCATCCTTCTAGCATCTTTGGAAGATGATCTGTTAGCCTATCAATTTGTGATGCTTGGCAATGTTCACCTTGCCGCAGCGCACTATGATTCGGCGGCAATGTTTTATCGCAAAGCATTGTCTGTTGAGCGGAAGCTGAACAGCGATCGGTATGTTCCTTACGCTTATAAAAATCTGGCGCGCCTTCACGTAACAAAGTGGCAAAATGACAGCGCCGCGTACTACTTCGAGCAAGCGTTAGCCCTGTATCAGCAACGGCGTAACCAGGGTGCGATTGCTGAGGTTTGGTTCGGGCTTGTAGAAGTGAACAAGAACCTTGGACGTTACGATAAGGCGGCGGAGTATATCGAAAAAGGTTGCAAGGTTGCATTGTCTTTGGATGACAGGTTGCTGAAGCTTACCTGCCTGATGAGCAAGGGAGAAAACCATTATAAAAATGGTGAATACACTGCCGCGTTACACGACCTGTTCAAGGCTATCGAATTGATGGAAGGCGTTGATATGCCTTTGCAGATGACCCGATTGTATCTTGATCTTGGAGATGTTTATGACGCGCTGGGACAAAACGAGATGTCGATGAAATACTTCATGGAAGCACTTCGACTCGCTGAAAGGATTGGGGCGCGGCAGGAGACAGGCAAGGCATTGAGCAATATCGCGTGGATCAATAAAAACCAGGGTAATTTTAAACTGGCTCACGAATACCTGGTAAAGGCGTTGAAGATAAACCGGACAATCGGCGATGCGCACGGCCTTGCTTACAGTTACAATATCAAAGGGGTTATCTTCCTGGATGATGCAAAGTATGATTCAGCATTGTTGTTTCTGAACAAAGCCCTGGCCATTCGTGAAAAAATCGGAGACAAGATCGGCATCTCGACCTGTAAGTACAATCAGGGGCTTGTACTTGAATTTACCAATCAACTTGACAAAGCCCTGGAAAAACAATTTGAGGCGCTTGCAATTGACGAAACTGCGGGTAACAAGTTTACCGTGGGAATGTCGTATAACAGCATTGGCAGCATCTACACTCAACTCAGGAAATTTAAGGACGCTGCCGCGTACTTGAGGAAGGCTGAGGAAACCGGCAAAGAAACCGGTTCTCTCGTTCTGCAGGCGAACAACGTGCTATACTGGTCTGACTTTTATCGCGAACGCGGTGACTTTAAAAAAGCACTCGAGTATTTCGAGTCATACACAACCCTTGACGACAGTATTTACAGCGAGATCAGCGCTGCGAAATTAGCCGAGATGCACGCGCTTTACCAGGTAGAAAAAAAGGACCAGGAAATTCAGTTGCTGAACCAGGAACGACAAATCCAGGAGAACAAGATTGCCTTGCAAAAAACACGTATCAACTTGCAGACGATTATCATTGCCTCCATCGTGTTGGGATTGATCCTCGTGGTGATGCTCGCATTGAAGACCGTTCAATACAATAAACAAATCAAGAAAGCGCATCGCCAGATAACCGAGAAACAGGAAGAAATTCAAGCACAATCCGAAGAATTGATTGAGGCCAATGCTGTGATTGCTGATATTAACAAGGACCTTGAAGAAAAGATCGCAAAACGTACAAAGGACCTTTCGCGTGCCTACAAGGAGCTTGACACGTTCTTTTACAGATCCTCTCATGATTTCCGAAGACCGTTAACGACGTTTCTTGGTCTGGCCGAGGTAGCCAACGTCACGGTGCGGGATCCAAATGCGCTTGAGCTTTTCGACAAGGTAAAAGACACTGCGATCAACCTCGACAAGATGCTTGTAAAGCTTCAGTCGATCAGCGACCTGGGATCTCAGCAACTGGTTTTTAAAGAGGTTTCGCTACACGAGCTTTTTGATAGTGTGTGTGATGATTTTCGCGATGAGATTCAGCGTAACGGCATTGAAACCATTTGCGAAGTGTGTCTTCAGAGCCCGTTTGTTTCATATCCTGCGATGATTAGAACCATTATTGAAAACATGGTGGAAAACGGGATTCATTTTTGCGCCCGGATTGATCCTTTCATTCGCATGAAAGCATATCAGGACGGCGATGATGTGGTGCTGGAGTTTCATGATAACGGAGTCGGTATCGCCCGGCAGTATCACCACCAGATTTTTGACATGTATTTCCGCGGCAATGATCGCTCAAAAGGTAACGGGCTTGGCCTCTACATCGTCAAGAAAGCGGTTGAGAAGCTCGATGGAAGCGTAAACTTCACAAGTGTACACGGTTCAGGCACCACGTTTACTGTACGCGTACCGAACAATGGCGTAACGGTGTAATGGCAAAAAAAGAAAGCGATGTAATCACACCGCTTCCTTTCTGGTAGTTCCTAAAATGTCGGGAGTTTATTCTTCCGAATCGCGTCCGGTCAAAGAGCCTGCGTTCATTGCAGTACCACCGAATAAAGATGTTTGCGCTGCGGTTGGCGCAGGCGTTGCCTTACGGGCAGCCGGTTTTGATGCCTTTTTAGGAGCAGATTTCTTTGCAGCCTTCTTAGGAGCGGCTTTTTTTGCGGCCTTCTTTGCCGGCGCCTTCTTAGCGGTCTTCTTTGCCGCTTTTTTCACCGCCTTTTTCGCTGTCTTCTTTGCAGCTTTTTTCGCAGCCTTTTTAGGTGCTTTTTTCGCTACCTTCTTTGCAGATTTCTTTGCTGCTTTCTTCGGTGCTTTTTTAGCGCTCTTCTTTGCAGCCTTCTTTGCTTTTTTTGCCATAGCTTAAGTTGGTTTTTGTTGTTGTCAGTTTTGGTGTATGATATAATTTCTCCGTTGTGAAATCATAATTGCAATAAATTTATATAACTGCACTACGATACAATAGTGAATATCCAATTTTTTTTTCAAGTAAATCAAATCTGACTCGCATATTTCTTTTGGGAGAAGTGTTCATGAAGATTCTTTGGAGTACACAACGCGCTTTTATGTTGATCGGAGTTACCATCAAAGTGCATGATAGTCGAAAGCGCGATAACGAAAAAAGCCCCCGTTTTATGGAGGCTTTCTTATTAGTCTTTCGGAATGTTAAGCGTACAGCGCTTCTTTCTGCTCCGCCACTTTTTCATTCTCAATGTAGTCGTCGTATGACATCAGCTTGTCGATGTAGCCATTCGGTGTCAGCTCGATAATCCGATTGGCGACCGTATGGGTAAACTCATGGTCATGAGAGGTGAACAATACTGTACCCGGGAAATCCTTCAATGCATTGTTAAAAGCAGTGATTGATTCAAGGTCAAGGTGGTTGGTTGGCTCGTCGAGGATGAGCAGATTGGCGCCTGCAAGCATCATCTTTGAGATCATGCAGCGCATCTTTTCGCCACCCGATAACACACTGGACTTCTTAAATACTTCCTCGCCAGAGAAGAGCATTTTGCCCAGGAATCCGCGGATGTAGACTTCATCCTTGTTCTCTTCGTCAGCAAACTGTCGCAACCAATCGATGAGGTTGTCGTTGCTGTTGAAGTAGGCTTCGTTATTCGCCGGTAAGTATGCAGGAGTAATTGTTTGTCCGAACCTGAATTCGCCTGAATCAGCCTTCAGCTCGCCCGCCAGTATCCGGAAAAATGAGGTAATCGCAATGCTTTCTTTGCTCAGGATTGCAATCTTATCGCCTTTGTTTACATAGATGTCCAGGTTACGGAAGAGCGGCGTGCCGTTCATAGAGTAGCTCAGGTTTTCGACCTGGAGGATCTGGTCTCCCGCTGTGCGCTTCTGCTGGAATATGATCGCTGGATAACGCCTGTTGGAAGGCTGAATATCGTCGAGGTTGATTTTCTCCAGTAATTTCCGACGGCTTGTCGCCTGCCTCGACTTAGAGGCATTCGCGCTAAAGCGTGAGATAAATTCCATTAATTCTTTTCGCTTCTCCTCAGCCTTCTTATTGGCCGAAGAACGCTGTTGTAGCGCGAGTTGGCTCGATTGGTACCAGAAACTGTAATTACCGGTAAACAAACGGATTGCTTTAAAATCTATATCGACGATGTGCGTACAAACTGTATCGAGAAAGTGTCTGTCGTGGGAAACGACGATCACGGTATTTTTGAATTCTAACAGGAAATCTTCAAGCCAGGTTACTGTATGCAGATCAAGGTCGTTGGTAGGTTCATCGAGAATGAGGATATCAGGGTTACCGAAGATCGCCTGTGCAAGCAACACGCGCACTTTCTGGTTTCCGGATAGATCCTTCATGATCTTGTAATGATCTTCTTCGGGGATACCGAGACCGCTCAAAAGGGCGGCCGCGTCAGACTGGGCATTCCAGCCATTCATTTCCGCAAATTCACCTTCCAGGTCGGAGGCCCGCAGACCGTCTGCTTCGGAGAAATCAGGCTTAGCGTAGATCGCATCCTTCTCCTGCATGATCTGCCAAAGCTTCTGATGGCCCATGATCACCGTGTCAAGTACCGGCACTTCATCAAACTGGTAATGATTCTGGCGAAGGACCGCCATCCGTTTACCTGTATCAACACTGACGTGCCCGCCGGTCGGGTCAATATCGCCGGCCAGGATCTTTAAAAAAGTGGATTTTCCAGCGCCATTTGCTCCAATTACTCCGTAACAGTTGCCCCCGGTGAATTTCATATCCACCTGGTCAAACAAAACCCGCTTTCCGAACTGGAGAGATAAATTATTTACTGCGATCATGCTATTGTGAAAAAATCAAGCTGCAAAGGTAATCAATTGCAGTAGTTCATTGACTTGAAAGAATCGTTTCGACGGAAGAAAAGTTCACCGGGTTATTCAAACGATGGCGGCTTATCTTAAGCGCCTGATTTTGGCTTTTGCACCTCCAGCAACAATTGAATGTCCTTGTCTGGATAGAGGTTTCTCATTTGGTTTTCCACCCAGGGGTACCGACGTTTCACGACTTTCGAGAGCGGTTTAATCGTATACTTTTTCGGGTTCGGCAAACAGGCGGCAATCATCGCAGCTTCCGATTTGCTTAGCTTTTTCGCTGACTTCCGGAAGTATTGCTGCGATGCGGCTTCGATACCAAATACACCTTTGCCCATCTCTGCGACGTTTAAGTATACTTCGAGAATCCGTTTCTTACCCCAGATGGTTTCTATCATAAAAGTAAAGTAAACCTCAAGCCCCTTTCGAAACCACGAGCGTCCATTCCAGAGAAAGACGTTTTTCGCAACCTGCTGGCTGATGGTGGAAGCCCCGCGGATCCGTTTTGACTTTTCGTTATGCGCAAGGGCTTTCTGAATGCTTTTTAGATCGAATCCATTGTGATCGGGAAAAAGCTGATCTTCTGCTGCAATAACTGCAAGTCCCGCTTGGGGCGATATTTTTTCGTGCGTCACATAATCCCGTTTCAAACCATAACCATCAATCCAGCTTGAAAGCTGAACCATGGTAATTGGAGGAAAAACCCATTTCAGGGTAACAATGTAAATAAGTTGAGCTATGAACAGGATCAAGAAAGTGTTCCGAAGTATCAGCCAGGCGCGTTTCATGGGATCTACAACACAAAAGTAACGCAAAGGTAGATGTGTCAGAAGCCAGCGCCCGAAAAAGCGGACGTTATTTCTTTTCTTCCATGAAGGAGATCGCCTTTCCTTCTTTCGCCGAAAGCTTTGCCGCTTCAAGAATCTCCATGACAACCATGTTGTTTTCCAGTGACGATAAATCGAAGGCGTCGGGCTTCAATCCTCCTCTTGCAACCGCGGCCAGGTAAGCGAATGGGTCATGGTTCGGTCTCAAAAGTGGCGGCACCTCGTGAACTTTATCTTTGTCATCACCGATTTTTAAGACTAGCGCTTCACGGTCGGCGATGGCGTAGCCGTTCACTCCATACACTTCCATATCTTTCCGGTTGTAGGGCCAATTCCAGGATGCCTGAATAATTACCTGGGTGGAAGGATAGGTAAGAATGATTGTCGCCTCATCTTCAACATGAGGATAAACGTCAGGTTTCATCTGCTGAGTCACAGCAAGCACCTGTTTGGGTCGCTGACCGATGAGTAGCCAGGTGGCGAGGTTTGCGCCGTAACACCCAAAGTCCATGAGAGCACCACCGCCGTTATATTTCGGATCAGTTAACCATTCCAGGAATTCTTCGTTGCACCCAATTTCCTTAGGGCCCTGATGCCCGTCGTGTACAACAATTTTTCGGATGTCGCCGAGAAGATTCAACTTTTTTAATTCATGATTGGATGCATACCAGGTTGTTTCGTAATTCGTCAGAACGTGAATGCCATTTTTCTTTGCAAGTGATTCAATTTCCAGCGCGTGGTCGAGGCTGACAGCAAGTGGCTTTTCCACCATAACATGAATTTTTTTCGGCGCACATGTCCTCACGACTTCCAGGTGTTCGAAAGTGCTACCGAAAGCAGTAACCGCTTCAGGCTTTGATTTCTCTATCATTTCATCCAACGAGTTGAACAAAAGTGTCATCGGAAGCTTGTGTTGTTTCAGAAATCGTTCTGCCAAATCTTTATTGGTTTCGGCAATTCCTACGATCTCAATGTCTCCATCATGGGCGCGGCCGAGAAGCCAATGAACATGTGTATGGGTGAGCCCGGCGATACCAATTCGGAACGGTTTATTGTTTTGTGTAAGACCAGTCATTGATGTTTGGAGCATCAGGAATATTAGCAGGATTCGTGTTATCATATTTCTTCTCTATTAAAGTTGAAACAAGTTCATGGATAATCAAATAATTTTGAATTGAAGTCGTTTCTTTCCCAGATCTGAGTTGCTTCTGGCGCGATTTTTTAGATAGTTTTCACGCGCAATGCCTAATCAAAATTTAAGGGTTACATTTCAGATTGGTTGCAGATTCATTAATAATCACCACGCCAACTATATGCGATTAATATTTTTATCGATCATCCTTTTATTGAGCGGATGTGACAAGATCGAAGATCTTCTGACGTTCAACGTCAGCGATACGGTGTCACTTACAATCCCGAAAACAACAATACTTAATCTTCCGGTTAACTTGTCTACACCAGACATTACAACAAGCGCGAAACAGGAATTCAGCAATAACAATACAAGAGCTGATCTGGTGAAAGATGTAAAACTGACAGAGCTGAGCATGGACATTAAGTCGCCGGATGGCCAGACATTCAGCTTTCTTAAATCCATCCATATTTACATTAGCACCGATGGAAATGACGAACTGTTACTTGCGTCGCTGGAAAACATTCCGATGGATGTGACCAGTGTCAATCTTACTCCGACAACTGAGAAACTTGATCGTTTTCTAAAATCCGACACTTACAGGCTTCGTACCACAACTGTTTACCGCGAAACGTTTTCGGAGGATATCGACCTGGAGATATATCTTAACTTTAAGGTCACTGCCGACCCGCTTTAACTGAATAACTATGATCAAAATGATCAGGCTCGTTTTTACGCTGACCCTCGCTCTATCTACTTCGTACTCCTTCGCCCAGACTGACGGGCTTCTCGAGCAATTGCGCGCGATAACAGATTCAGCCAAAGGAAAAGTTGGCGTGGCGATCCTCAATCTTTCAACAGGTGATAGCCTGACGCTGAACAACAAGCATCATTACCCGATGCAAAGCGTGTATAAATTCCCCCTGGGACTTGCAGTTTTACATGAAGTGGATGAAGGAAGACTCGGTCTTAACGACAACATCAACATTCGGAAATCAGATTTGCTGCCGAATACATGGAGTCCACTGGCCGAAAAATACCCGGGTGGCAATGTGAGCGTTAAACTCCATGAGGTACTTCACTATACCGTTTCATTGAGCGATAACAACGGTTGCGATATACTATTCCGGCTACTCGGCGGGCCAAAAAGGGTGCAGTCGTACGTTACCAGTCTTGGCATCGATGACATAGCCATCGTGAACACGGAAGAGGAAATGCATGAAGCGTGGGAAGTTCAATTCGATAACTGGGCGTCCCCGTACGCTTTCGCCCAATTGCTGAATGCGTTTCATAAAAAGGATATTCTCAGCGAATCGAACCATAAGTTGTTATGGCGTTTTATGACGGAGACTCCCACGGGGAAGAACCGCATCCGCGGGCAATTGCCTGAAGGCACAATCGTAGCACACAAGACTGGAACGAGTGGCGACCAGAATGGCATTGTAGCAGCCGTGAATGACGCTGGTATTATTCAACTTCCGAACGGAGATGAAATTGCGCTTGTTGTTTTCGTCTCACAGTTTGCCGGTTCAACGGAAGACGCGGAGTCGTTAATAGCGCAGATCGCAAAGCTTGTCTTCGATCATTACGCGGCAACGTAATCCGTACCGGTACGTACCATTGCTACGAGAAAGCTGGTATTTCCTGACTTTGGGTCAAAGGCTATCTTTCGGCTATAACCAAAATGTAGCCACCTATGAAAAAGCTGTTTGTTCCTTTTCTCGTCTGCATCCATTTTTTTGCGTTCGCACAGCAGGAAGTCGATCTTTACAACAGGGCAAATATCCAGTTTCAGTACCAAAATTATGATGAGGCTATTGCTTTGTTGACCAATGCAGTGATTGCAAAACCCGATTATGCAGATGCTTTTGCATTGCGCGGGGATTGCTATTACTATCTCAAGGAATATAACACAGCGATTGAAAATTATCTGAAGGCCGAAGGCCTGAAAAAAGGACGCAGCAGTTACAACCTGGCATGTACGTATGCGCTTTCCGGAAATATCAACGATGCGTTCAAGTATCTGGAAACAAATCTTTCATCTGAGTACAAGCTTCGGTTGTCGCAAATTAATGTTGATCCGGACCTGGAGTCTCTGCGTAAAGATCCGCGTTGGAATGGGCTGGTTCAAAAGCCCTGGTATACTCCTTACGAGCTTGCCTTGCACGAGGCCGACGACAAAATCAATGCGAATGATCTCGCCGGGTCACTTGCCTCCGAAACACAAGCTATATCACTGAATCCAAATGACGATCGCGCGTACGGTTTGCGGGCAATCCTGTACATCAGGAGCGGAGAGATGCAGAAAGCCCTCGAAGACCTGAATCAGGCGATCAGGCTTAAACCACAATCCGTATACTACGGCAACAGGGGATATGTTAACAATAAGCTTAAGAACAGCGAGCAGACCCTGGCCGACTATGAAAAAGCGATTGCACTTGACCCGACAAATCTTGTTTACTATGACCTGGCTATGGCGCGCTTTGGCGCAGGAAAGAAAGCCGAAGCGCTGGATGCGCTGAAGAAGCACACAACCTATTTCACACGTGATGAAATGGGCTATTACTTTGCTGGAATAGTTGCGAGCCAGTTAAACGAGTTCAACGAGGCTTTAAGTTTCCTGAACAAGGGCATTGAAATAAACGGGTCCACCTATCAGTTGTATATGAAGCGAGCAGATACGTACTTTCTGATGAAACGATTTGAGCAGGCCATCGCAGACTACGATAAGGTAATTGAACTAGAGCCGTCGTTCGGCGAAGCGTACTACATTCGAGGGAATGCAAAGGGTGAGATGCGCGACAAAGATGGTGCTTGCGCCGACTGGCGTAAAGCCGTTCAGCTTGGGTTCCAGGATGAGAACGGATACATCGCTTCTATTTGTGACTAGCGGTTATTGGTTGTATAGCGTCGACATAGATCGGAAATTCGACAATAAACGTCGCGCCCTGGCCCGCAAGCGACTCGCACCAAACGTTGCCATTCATGATCTCAACGTATTTCTTGACAATCGATAGTCCAAGCCCAACGGATGCCTCGCCGGCAGTCGGGCGCGCGCTGAGTCGTTGGTACTTTTTGAACAGATTTTGCTTGTCGTCATTCGTTAACCCAGGTCCGTTATCCTTAACTGCGACACGTATTGACGTTTGGTAGCGTTGCAAAGAAATTTCAACCTGTTTGCCAGTCATCGAAAATTTGATAGCGTTTGAGATGAGGTTTTCGAAAATCTCGAACAAATAGAGTGAATCTGCCTTAACCACGTAGTCGCCAGCATCGTGATGAAATGACAGTGGTATGCCCTTAAGCTGAGCGTGTTTTTCGAAAGAGCCGACAACTTTTGCGACAACAGATGCCAGATCCAGCTGTTCCATAAACAATGTGACACGGTTATTCTCAATCGCATCAATATCCAGCAGGTGCGTGATCATTTTGTTCAGGCGCTGGGAGCTGTCAACGATCTTACCAATCATCATATCCTGTTCAGGAGTCAACGACTTCTTCTCAAGCAGAACGAGTTGCGCAAGCCCCTGGATATGGTTAATAGGGGTACGCAGGTCGTGCGCCAGGATGCGAATCAGATTGTTCTTTTCTTCGTCAAGTGAAACCAGGTGGGCATTCCGCTGTTCGAGTTCCTTGCTTTTTAACGCAATACTTTTTCCCTGCGCTTCAATCTGATCTTTTTGTTCATTTCGCTTTTTGTACAGGGTGATAATGACAACCAAGGAAGTGAGCGTTATACCCATCAGCGCGATCAAAAAATTCTTTGTGCGCGTTTCTTTCGTGATAATATCTGCTTTTCCCAGCAGTTCCTCATACTGAATTTCCTTCTCCTTTGTCAGCAGCATGACCGTGTGGTCACTGGAATGCACTGCAAGCCCCTCGACAAAATGGTACAAATCCATGTCGATATATGTTGATATTATTTTTTCCAGCCGCGATTTGAAATTTGGCTGTTCGAAATAAGCTTTGAGTGGAATGTTCCAGTCAGATCCCTCCGGCAGGATAATAGCATAGCCTTCGCGTTTGATGGGAAGAATGTTTTGACGTTTAACTTTTACTGAAGGATTATCTTTGAACAGCATCATGTAGACCGGAAGGTCAATAAAACCAAAAGTGCTATCCGTGGCAGCGATGGTATGCATGATATTGCGGTTGCTGGGTATGTACCGGATGTTGAAGGGAAGGTTGCCTTCCGTTTTAAATCGGAGCAGTTCATACTCGTAGGTCGTTTCTTTGATTGTTATCGCTGAAAGTTTCGGAATGAGCTTGTAAAATTCGTCGTTGTTCCGCAAAATCGGAATATTGTCACTGGTGATGAGCACCGAAATATCAGACATGTAGGGCGGGGAGAAATCGACCTCGGCGTCTCTGCGCGATGTAATTGAAAACGCGGATAGCGCTAAAGTTGCAGCACGATTGTGATCACGAACTGAACCATAGGCGTCACTAAAACTCTCGGCTTCGCGCCATTCGATGTCAACATTTACGTCGTATCGCTCTTTTACGAAGTCGATGAAATCCATAACCAGGTCGTGTTCAATTCCTTTTAGCTCACCGTCCGTGGTTTTATACACGAACGGCGTCGATTCGAACCAGACTGCTCCAATTGTTCCTTGTTTGGTTTTTAATACTTCCTCCCAGGTTGGCTGACTTGCAACGTCTTGACCTATTGCGCGCTGAAATGACATAAGCGCGACTAACGTACCGCTGAGTAAAAGGATTCGTTTCAAAAGGGTAGGGTTTTAGAGGTTGTTAAATTTAATAAGCAGCCGTTATATATAAAAGCATATTAAGTATTAATACGCGCAACAATCACGATTGGCTGCTTCCATGCTTGCAATCGAACCTCATTCTCCCTTCTTTTGTAGGATTCACACGCCTGATGCAAGACAAAAAAAGAATAGCCACAACCGACACCTATCATCTCGAAAGGATGCTGGGTGAGATTGAAGATTATGCGATTATCTTTTTGAATGCAGATGGAACGATTAACCGGTGGAATAAGGGCGCAGAAACGATTAAAGGATATAACGCTGAGGAAGTGCAGGGAAGGCACTTCTCGCTTTTTTATACAGACAAAGATAAGCTGGCCGGTGTACCGGGGTCGTTGCTTCAAACAGCGCGCGAGCAGGGGAAGGCTACCGACGAAGGCTGGCGCGTGAGAAAAAATGGTAGTCTTTTTTGGGGAATGACCGTGATCACAGCCTTGCATGACGACAACAACGAGGTTATCGGTTTTGCGAAAATGACCCGCGACCTGACCGAACGCAAACTTGCTGAAGATAATCTGGCCGCAAAGAATCAACAACTTGAAAGAACAAATGCCGAGCTAAGCTCGTTTGCATACATCGCGAGTCACGACCTTCAGGAACCATTGCGTAAGATTCAAACTTTCCTCTCGCGAATAAGTGATCTAGAGCAAGGAAAGCTCTCTGAACGTAGCGTTGACTTTTTTAACAGGATACAACTGGCGAGCCAGCGAATGCAGCAGTTGATCGATGATCTCCTCTCGTATTCCCGGATGAATCCTGATAAGGACAAATACCAGGAGGTTGACTTGAACGAGATCATTTCAGCGGTTCAGAATGATTTGTCTGAAACGATTGCTGAAAAGAGGGCGCAAGTGAACATCAATACGTCGCTACCAGTTGTGACAGGAATTCCTTTTCAGCTTGCCCAATTATTCACCAATCTTATTACGAATGCTTTGAAGTTTTCAAAGGTGGAAGTTCCTCCGGTCATCGACATCGTTTCGATGAAAGAAAGAAACGCTTCGGGAAAGACATTTCATAGAATCAGTGTTTCCGACAACGGTATCGGGTTCGAGCCAGCGTATAGTTCAAAAATATTTGAGCTATTTCATCGCCTTCACGGCCGATCGGAATATGCCGGAACCGGTATTGGCCTGGCGATTTGTAAAAAGATTGCTGAAAATCATGACGGTCACATTGAAGCGGAAGGTATACCAGGCAAGGGAGCGACTTTTCACCTCTATGTTCCAGCGCGTTAATGAATAATTCTGCGATCCATTTTTCAGGCTCACGAATTTATTCTGCGGTCACTCATTCCTGATTGAATGCCTAAGATATTTCGTCATCTAACGTTCTGGGTGTTGCTCGCAATTATTGCCGGGATCATCCTGGGGTATTATGACCAGGCGCTGGCAGTTCAAATGCGGCCGCTTGGTACCACGTTCATTGACATCGTAAAGCTTTTCATAAGTCCCATCATTTTTCTCACCATTTCATTAGGAATCAGCGGCATGAATAATCTGACAAAAGTGGGACGCGTAGGAGGGAAGGCGCTGATCTATTTTGAAGTGGTGACGACAATTGCTTTGCTGATCGGA
>DASPJN010000072.1:0-7605 GCA_035628595.1 Chryseosolibacter sp. | reverse complement strand
GCTTTTGTTCGAGCGCTTTTGCATCCGCGTTCTTATCGAGCATGATGTATGTCATGAACCCGTCCCATTGCCATGAGGTGATGGGATCTTCCCACAATTTGACAAGACTTTCGAACGACATGAGCGCATCGATGCGCATGTGTGTGTTTGCCGGGAGATCCTCGAATACGCCTGTTACCTGGTAGTCCGTTTTCCCGTTGTTCCGCAGGATCTTTCCCACAGGATCGGCAGCACCGAAATATTTTTTAGCAAGCGATCGCGATAACACGATCTTAAATGGTTCTTTCAGTACAGTGGAGTCGACACCCGAAATAAGGTTTATGGAAAACACTTTAAAAAAATCTGCGGAGGCGTACCATACTGCTTCTTCCTTAAAGTAAACCTCACCCGTTGAGAGTTGGGCGTTACCGCGATTTAACCTTACATAGTGCTCGACTTCGGGGAAGTGCGTTTTCATATCCGGGCCAATGCCGGCAGCACCCGCAGCCCACCTGGTGGAGATCTCTCCTTTGTCATAACGATCCAGCTGAAGGCGGAAGATCCTGTCTTTGTTGACATGAAATCCGTCGTAACTCAGCTCGTGCATAACATATTGTGTGATAAGCATACACGCCATCATGCCGATGGCGAGGCCGAGCACGTTGATCGCTGTAAATGCTTTGTTGCGGTAGGTGTATCGCAGGATGGAGGTCAGGTAGTTGCGGATCATAAGCATGGTTTTGACTTAATGTATACCAGTGAAGGGGGAGAAGGTTACAAAGGAAGTTAAGTTCGTCATTTCCCGTGAAATTCTTCGGCATGTGCCTCAGTGTTTCCGAAGCGGATGACTTTCAGGAGGAAATCGGTCCGCTGGCGGGTGACTCCAAGGGAAAGAGCGCGATGATATCCTTAACGACTAAAAGAAATAACCTCAGAGGTAACTTTTGGGTACACTCTGAGGGAGAGGGGTCGTGCTATTAAAACATCCGGGAATGACGACGTTTGATCTTAAATCATTGTTGTCTGGTTAAAATAAAAGACTCCGATAAAACCTCGTCTCACAGATGAATTCATCGACTTCCCGACGGTACTGAATAGAGGCTGTGCTATGACAAGGCTACTGGTGTTACTTTTCTTTTGCTCACCCAAAAGCAAAGTAACCAAAAGAAAAGGGAGCCACGAAAACCGAATTTGCTTCCCGCGCTAGCCGCTCCCTTGCCCATGCCCGCAAATTCCGCTCTTTTCCTGGACAGCCAGCCGCACTCGAAACAAGTGAGAAAGCTATGGCACTACCGTGCGAACGGGTAGTGTCAAGCACGAGGCGAGCAAGAAAATTTTCCCGGACACTAATTATCTTTCGAGGTATCGTTATCGATATACTGATATTACGTCGTGCATAATATACGGTGGAGCTCCGACGATGTATCCACGAACAACCATACTTGTGTCGGTGCGTTCGTCGACGATGAAGGCCCATGGGCCGGCAGGGTTTTCCAATATGAGCGTGTCATTCTTAAACGAGACGATCTTAAATTCATTCAGACTCGTGGGTGTTTCGGAAAAGGGGTGATAGAATACCGAGTCGGAAGTGACTCTGAAAGTGAGACCGGAACCGGTGAAGTCGCTGACAACGCCGTCGCACTCCTGATACTGGACGTCCGGTGATTGACAATAGCGGTAATCAATCTTGTCTATCAGCCACACACCCATGATCTCCGAAAGCGCTTCATTTGGTATTTCCTCTTCTTCCTGTTCCTGTTCCTCTTCCTGTTCTTGTTCCTCTTGTTGTTGATCTTCGGTTACCGGATCCGGCGCGTCATCCGCGCATGAGAAGAATACAGTGATGAGGATGAGCAGAAAATATTTAGATAGTCTCATAGTTGTTTTTTTTTATGTAATGCTGAAGGGGACAAAAAGATACAGCGGGAGCATTTTTTTATTTTATCAGCGCTCGTTTGTTCAATTAGCTTGCCGCATCACGGTCGGACGTACGGGCAAGTGGTGTCGACTTCAACATAGCGCAGCTCCCTGTTAATCAACGATGCAAGGTGAAAATGTTATAATAGGTAAGGTTATCGTGTGGCATTACAGCACCGATAACCATCGTCGCTGACGATTTTTCATTGATAACAAAATTAAAAATGCGATCATTTTTCTTCAGCTTTAGGGTGTCGTTAACAAATGCATGGATCGCGAGGGGGTTCGTCAGATCAGGGCTGTGAAGCGCGGAACGAATAAAAACGGAGTCCTTCGTAATTTCGAAGGTTCGATAGGACGAGCGAAAGTCAGTAATGTCGTCGACGCAGTCTCGCTCCACGTTTCCTTCCATGGTGCACGTACGGTAGTTCAATTCATCAATAGTCCAAAGACCAATGATTTCCGATAGTGCGCTTTCGCGTGTGTCGGTCGGGTCATCTTCAGAACATGAAATGCTCAGAAAAAGTAATACAAACAGGTACGGATATTTTTTCATGATGATATGTTTTTACAGGTAATGCGCGAGACGTGAAAAAGATACAGGCCACGTTATATTTTTTTCCGGAGCCCTCCACCATGAAGGTCCTAAATTGTCTGAACCGTGATTAACAGGATTAAAGGATTGCCATGATTTACTAAACAATTCTGGTAGGCGTATATGTAAAATTCACATCTTCGAAATCGTTCTTTTTCTTTTCTCTTGCTTCCCCAAGAGGTTGGCTGTGGCCGACGCGCTCTTTCACAATTATTCGTGGCAATCACCGACGGATTAGCAAGAAGGGATACGGTTATTCTTCTCCGAGGGATTAGATTTGCGACATGTTGTCAATGCACAGGATGTGAAGGTCGGAAGCATCTCAACGCATACGTTTGGTTCGAAGGTCCTAAATTGTCTGAACGATGATAAACAGGATTAAAGGATTACCATGATTGGGCGCCGAGCTGTTGGATGTCTTTAAACCGAATGTGTAATATTTGTTTGTAATAAACAACGGGGGTAGGTGTATATGTAAACTTGACTTCGTCGAAATCGTTCTTTTTCTTTTCTCTTGCTTCCTCAAAAGAAAAGAAACCCCGACTAATCGGGGCAGGCGCCAGAGAAGGGACAGCCCACGATGCTCCCGCGATATGCAGGCCCTCCCGATAGTCAACGGGAGGGCCGCATTGGCTTGGGCCGACGCGCTCTTTCACATCTACAAGTGGTTAATTACCGACGTACACAAGTCTTACACCCGCCATTATTATTATACGATCGGGTTCATATACATAGTCTTGACTTTAATGCCTATTCTATTACCGAATTGAAATAATGCCGCGCCTGTGATATATGAAACTGGTTTAGGCGAAACCGGGTTCGCATTTACATAATTGTATTCAGGGTCAACTTCAAAATAATTGCCATCATTAGCGGTCTTGTCAAACCATTCGTTTGTAGCCGGATTCAGGATAAGAATATTATTTCCATTCTCAACTCCGCGCGCCACATAAGCTCCCCTGAGTTTCAGGGCCATTCGATTCATTTTTTTATAAATTCCGATTCCAGTGCATACATAATCGCGTGGAAGCTCAATCACGTTGCTGTCTACATACGGATTATCCTCCACTGGAAAATACTGCTGTCCATCCGGCGACATTTCCTTATCACCCGCGGGCGATATTCGGCCATCGGCCTGGAATATCCCCAGATCCACTTTCAAAGCAACTTTTCCATAGTTGTGCTGAACGAATGTTATCGATGTGATAATTTGCCTATCAAAATCTGGGACAATGTCTTCTGTCTGAACATAAGGAGCAAGGAAGTAATTTTGTGGAACGTTCTCTCCCCATTTCGTATTGTAATACCAGGGGTTGGCGTTGTGTTCTGAAATCCAGAACTCGGCATTAAACTTCTGGTGCCTTATCCACTTATCATATTCTTTTATGAACTCGGTTACCCTTGGCTCTATCTCCGCCGCTGGAATATTGTTTTGATAAACGAATGCCTCTGCCAATACGATCATTCCTTTCACCTGGGCGTCAATTAACCTTTGAAAGTAGGTTCTAGCGTCGTAGTTCACGGATTGCAGTATGGAACTATTCCTGAGTTTATCAATATACACTTCCATAATCGGAGGATTGTTAATCCCATCTCCCAACATTGCCCGATTCAATATGAACAAGTCCCTGGCCAGGCCTCTTCCCTCATCCAATACTTCTTTTGCCCAGGCATCGGCGCTTTCAAAGCTATCCTTTTGAAAGTCATTCATCCTCTTTTCCTGAAAATCTATATTCACGAGTGCCTCGGATATCTCGTACTGCGCCGATGACCAATGAATCTCAGCAATTACAAGTTGTGTCAACTGAACCAGGACTTGAATGTCCTGCTCAATTTTATCGAGCCTGCTTTTTATTTCTTTTAAGGTATCTTTTGTAAGTTCGCCGCGAACGGTGCCGTTTACAAAATTTGCCACGCCTAATACCATTCCGATTGTTCCTAATACTACCGGTGCAGGTGGAAGTTCTTGTTCTGAAGTTCGGGTGTTTTTCATTTTAGTGGAGTTAAGGTTTAACAAGTATTATTGCTCCATATATGTAGCGTAATACAAGGTAACAAACCAGCGTAATTGAAAGGGAATTATTTATGTCTGGTTTTCATGACATTCAGCTGCGTACCGGGGTAAACTGATCCCTAGTAAGGAGGAAACAACGAGCGCGGCACACGCGATTCTTAGATCAGCGTCTCTTCTAAAGATCAAACAGATTTCGGTTTCTCGACATATGGAGCGCGGATGTGTGATGGCAAAAGCGAAGCGAAATATCACTGATCTAACATAAATGTTGTGCTGTGTCGTTACGGAGATGATCACGTAATAATTGTCATGGAATACGAGTTGCGCATTGAACTAAAACCCTGAGATGGCAAGTGTGTTTCATTTGAACATTTGTTCATAAATCAATTACCTAATGATAAGTCAGGTCGTGACGGAGTCGTATTCTCCCTGATTTTGCTGCGTTAACTGCTCATGTCATACTATTCCATGCTGTTCGTATGCTTTATCCATGCTTCACGCATGCTTCAAGGATGCTTAAAGCATGCTGCAAGGACGACTTCATTTCCATTCAAAAATGATGGTTAAAGATTTTTCATTTGTTAATTTTGGACCTGGTAACAATTGATAACTAAACCCCCAACCTCTCAATGGATCAATTCGAGAATTCCAGTTTCCGTAAACTTTTATCCTCTTATCCGCCAAAGGCGCTGAAGTTTCTTTATAAGGAATATGCGTCGAAGCTTATTGCATTCTCTGTTTCATTTACGCATGACAGCGACGCGTCCGAGGACATTGTACAGGAGACTTTTAATCTTGTGTGGGAGAAGCATGAGGAGCTTGCCGACGATCATGATATGCCCATCGAGGCATATCTCTACCGCGTGGTACGAAACAAATCGATCAGCCATTTTAAATCCACCCAGGCGGTACAGAAAAAGATGGATGCATATCTCTCCGCTTTTCAAGACACGGCGCTTTCGATCGAGCAAGTAATTATTGAACGGGAAAGCTTTGGCAGAATACGCCTGGCCATTGCCGGATTTCCCCGGCGTGAGCGCGAGTGCCTGCTCATGAAAGTAGACGAGGATCTCAGCACAGCAGAAATTGCCGACGTATTGGATGTTTCCGTCAAGGCGGTGCAACGGAGCCTGACGTGTGCATACAAGAGGCTTAGACTCCATTTTTTTAAAAAAGCATGACGATGTATTCGCGGATTCATGACGAACGTGATGTGACTTGTTCGTAAACTATAATGGGCTCTGGAACAAAATGAACGCGATCGTTCGATACCGGGTGATGTGCAAACGGAACCTGGATAACACGAAGGATTGCAATTTGCTTTGATATATTTTTATATATTTGCGTTGTCGGAGTTTTATAGAGAGGGTCTTTTCTCCGACATCAGGTCCTGGTTCGCCGGGACTTTTTTTCTTTGGTGCAAATCCTATCTTACAATGACTAGGTGTAAAGCTTCATAGATTTGGATCCCCAAATTGCCGTGAATCGCAGTTGCCAATCCTTCTGTTTTGCTTTTGTGGACAATTTATCGTAAACTCAAATCAACGTTCAAAAACGTTCCACCCACAAGCCCGAGGTCCGGAGGAGAACCCTAAACTCTATACCAATATGGACCCTAATCTATTTCATCTCGACGGAGAACGTCTTATGGAAGTTCTCTTTGCCATCGTTGTGCTTTCATTCCTGATCGAACGGGCGCTCGCACCTTTATTTGAGTCGCGTTTTTTCCTGAAACGATTCGAAAAGAAAAGCTTTAAAGAACTGATCGCATTCGCTATCGGCGCGCTCGTATGCTGGCAATGGCAATTCGATGCATTCAGTATCCTGCTCGTGCAGGAGCAAACCAGCATCTATGGTTCGATACTAACGGGATCGGTGGTGGCGGGCGGATCGAAGGCTTCTGTCAAGTTATTCCGTGACATGATGGGCGTGAAAAGCCGTGTACTTCAGGAGGAAGACAAAAAGAAGGAGGGTGTTGTGAAGGAAGGTGCGGAGGCAAAAGCGCAGGCAAAGAAAGATCTTGAAAATACGCCAAAATGAAAAAGGTCATCCTTATCCTGTTCGTCCTGCAATGGGCGACGGTATCGTATGCCGACTACCTGGTAACCACACGCAAGACATCGGTGAAGGCAGATGCCTCGAGCGCGTCGGCGCCCCTTGTACAGGTCGATGCCGAAACGATCCTTCTGCTCCTCGATGACGGCAAACAACGCAACGGCTACTACCACGTAAGCGGCGATGCATTCGAGGGTGAAGGCTGGATATACAGAACATTTGTGCGCCGATACCAGGGCGTACCGGAAGCTGTTACTACAGAAGTAACGACGATGGCGATAAGCGAGGACGTGGCGGTGCGAATTGTGGATGTCGGTGGGGGACAGTGCAACCTGATCAAACTTCCGGGTAATAAATACGTGATCTACGACGCAGGGCATTGGAATGCTTCCGGAAGAAAAACGCTGGCTCAAGTGCAGGATTACATACCGAAAGGATCGTCGATCGAACTGATGGTCCTCAGCCATACGGATGGCGATCACATCGGTGCGGCGGAAAACATCCTGCGCAGTTACAAGGTGAAGAAGTTGTTATGGACAGGGTTTGAGCGTTCCATGATCTCGAGCCAGAAGCCAACGGATGCGTACACGCGGCTCGTGAACGTGCTTAAGAATCCTCCGTACGCGCTCGAGAACATTAGCCTTCACGAGCGTGACAGCACCATTGTTCCCGGGACGAAGCTGCGATTTGGCAGTGCAACTCTTACGTTTCTCGCGGGTTTCGGTGAACCTATGGAAGACTGGCCGATGAAAAGCGATGCGGAGCGGCTCAACGCTGTCAGCATCATCATGAAGCTGGAGTACAGCGGGCAGTCCGTCCTTTTCTGCGGTGATGCAGTCGGACGACATATCGGCGACCCGAAGGATGCGTTAATTGCCTCCGAAAAATTCGTGGTAGACAATGCTGCGAACCTGCTCAAATCGACAGTCGTAATAGCGCCACATCATGGAGCAGACAACGGAAGCTCGACGGCGTTCATCAAAAAAGTGCAACCGAAGGTTGTCGTGTTTTCATCCGGGCATATTCATAATCACCCAACGAAGTC
>DASPJN010000071.1:0-33593 GCA_035628595.1 Chryseosolibacter sp. | reverse complement strand
GTAAGAACCTGTGATCTCGAATTTTTCGTTTCCGGGTATTCCATCACCTTCGCCTGCAATCCATGCACGTGTGGTACTTCCGGTAGTCGTGAAAGTTTCTCCACCCGAGAAAATGACTTTAAAATCATTGAGCGTACGCTCTGTTGTGAGGTATCCATCATCGTTTCTGCCCAGACTTACCACGGCAATGGTACCTTCGAGCTTGTGTCCGTCAACGTAGTAATTATCAAATGATATTGTTTTTGTAGCGCCCGTGTGGATCCATCCTGAATAGGTAACGATCACTTTGCCGGAACGAACGCGTCCGTAAGGGCCTTCGCATCCTGTTCCGAAATCCAGCGTGACTGTTTTCGCTTCAATGTCTTTTGTAACCGTCGGGCAGTCTTCTTTCTCCCTTCCCCCTTCCGACGAAACCGTAGCCTCGTCAAAGGTCACCAATTCTTCATCGACAATTCCCTCTGTTAGTGTTGAGGATTTCATAACCTCAAGCTCCTGGTCTATTGCGTTGACTTTGTCGAGTTCGTCCTTACAGGATAGAATTGTCATCAGGATGACTGCTGCCAGTATAAAGGATCTTCCGGGGGTTAATTTTGAGTAGTTCATATTGATCTGTTTTACAAGCAAGATGCAATTTGTTTGCCATTTGTGTTTGGCTATTCCTCGTAAAATTCCTGCAAGGCGCCGAAATACATGTTATTCCAACCTTCAACAATATCCTCGTAGTCTGCAGAAGGAATGTTCGTATGTCGTAGCTCGACCGAAGTTCCACTTTCGTGCGGATGAAGCTTGATAGTCACAATCGACTCTTCTTCCTGTTCGCCGAAAAACCATTGCTGCACGATCTTCTTATCTTCCTCGAATTCGAGATTTTTACCTACTATACTCCCGTCCCAAAGCGAAAACTCACTACCGGGCTCGGTAGTCATCTCGGCCGGCTCGCCCGTCCACAGATGCAAAGTCAGGGGGTTGGTCAATGCTTTGTAAACATCAGATGGCGGAGCAGGAATGATATAGTATTTCTTAAAGTCTTTCATGAGGCGATGATATAAATATCACTGAAGTCGTTAAGGTAATCACTTCTGAAATATAATCTGCGATTTGTATATTGGAGATTCTCATTGCTGATTGTCGCAAAGAACCCGCTCGTTGGCGCATATCGATATCATCGCACGACAGATTATCCTATAATTTTGACTCATTAACAATTCAATATATTCAAATGAAAACAACCAAAATACTTTACTGGACTTTCACGGTACTATTCGGCGGCTTTATGCTTTTCAGCGCGATACCCAATATTATGGTAGTGCCCGAGTCAGTGACATTTATCAACCACCTGGGCTACCCTACGTACATCATTCCATTCCTCGGCGTCGCGAAAGCGCTTGGTGTTATCGCGATCGTTGTTCCTGGCTTTCCAAGGATAAAAGAGTGGGCATACGCGGGGCTGTTCTACGACCTCATTGGCGCCACGTATTCTGTTACATGTACAGAAGGTTTCCAACTGTCAGCAATGGTGTTTATGCTGGTGCTCATGACTGTAGGAGCACTTTCTTATGTTTATCACCATAAGCGAACAGAAGCAAGCCGTGAGCGGATGGTTCAGGCGGCGTGAGATAATTGATTGTTTGAAAAATGTGTGGTCGGGTTGATTAACTCCGACGTAAAAGAGGTGAGTTTTTAGCGTTGAAAATTACAGATGGCTTCCATTCGTCTTCTTTACTTTCATTCGGCTCATGATTCACCAAAAGTAAGCGGTCAGGATCGGAAGTCCGTGTGAAAAAAAATGCCTGTGTTAAAATGCTATTATAAAAAGACAGATGGCTACTAAAATGCAGAATATCCCGACTACTAAAAATGTTGGTTTTATCACGAAAGGATCTTTCCATTCTACTTCGCTTGTCCTGAACCATAGAATAGAAACTAGTCCCATCAAAAGGAATATCAATGAATAAAGTAATTTATCTAAGTACACTGATTAGTAAACTTCAATTTTTTTTTAAACGCCTTGCCCACAACGTATATAAAGCGTGCCGATTGACCAAATAATAATTAATTATCGACCCTCTACCGGCTGTTTATATGCATTGTTATAGGGAGTTAATCAACGACTACATTTCCATTGCTATCTTTCTTCGGTCCAAGTATTCCATATTTAGGAAATAACTTGCTTCCAAGATGGAAACCAAGTCCCACAATAACAACGGTCATAATTAGATCAATAATGATGAAGCCATGGGAGTCATAGTTAGAGATATATTTCAAGCAAGTTATGATTGATACTATCGCGATTAGCCTGTACGATATCGCCTCATAACTAAACACCGAGATGGCCATAATTAGTGTTACGATTGATAAACCACTTCCGGCATAGTCGGCTCTAAAAGACCAAAATCTAAATAACACCAACGCAACGCCTAAGATACCTAACAGCAAATTCTGAAATTTATACTTTTTTTTATTTCTGGGTTGCGGAGTATTTATCACCAGCTTTGTCAATTGGTCTTTGTCGTAATATAAATTCTCCAATTCAGCAAGTATCTCGCTTTTTGCCTTTCCTTCTAAGAGCTCTTGACAGATCTTACTCCTTACCTGGCGCTTGTCAATGTATTTCTTTTCCATTGTTATAATTCCATACTACGTTTATGTATGACGGTACAGGAGGGCAATTTGAACGAGGAACGAATGATTGCCCGACTAGCCGAAACTGTCCCACGTGACCGAACGTTGCTGGAATGCTAAACTACAATTTTACACTGCACCCCGCAATGGCGCATGCCTTATACCGTTGTTACCCACAGTACTTATCGTCCTTATAATCTTGCTTCTAATACAAAGTCTCAATACCCTAAATTCCAAAGAAGGATTTGATGGTACAGGTCTTTCGGTTTTCTCATATCAATATTACTTATCTGTCTCACTTTTTGGATCGAGATAAAACTGAAATTGAAAAATTAAAGTCGGTGAAATGAACCGTCAGTCACCATTGCATGAATACCATGTTATGGCGCGTTGTTTTTCATTCTATTTGCTAGCACGTAGATGATTACCTGCTTTCAAGTATCCGCTTAATGTTTATTAAGTCCTTCGCGTTTGCTTTTCGCATCATGGTCGCCATAAAAGGTGCAAATAATTTTGAAAAACCTGTTGGGTTGCCCCGGTTACGAAGGCTCATTTTGGTTGTCTTGTGATCAATGGCTGTCCATTTATATGTTGTCTCCATAGGAAACGGGCCCTCCGCTGTCCGCATAACCAACTTTTCCTTAGGTAAGAGTTCAACAAATTCATAAGTGTAAACCAATTTTCGCCCGAGAAAATGAGCGGTAAATGCAACTTGTGAACCGACAGTCAGTGGTTTTGGCGTTTTCCAGTCTGCCGACTTGATGTTCACATACCATTCAGGAGCATTGTCGGGATTGGAAGAATACGCTGCAACAATGTCAACCGGCTTGTTGATGATAATTTCTGTCATTACGTCAACCATACTTTTGTTTTTTTAAGTACGTCGTCCAAAGATGGCCTATAACGTTTGGCTATAGTGTCGTTGCCGGAATAGGAGTCACGCAAATAAAGCGAAGCGAAATTGTGTGCGACGACCTAATCCAGTCTCGTCTTAACCAAAATTAATTCGAAGATAAAGCTTTTAGATTACTCGTCACCGGCAATGACTTATCGCTTGTGTGTGCGCTTAAAGTAAAGCAAAGATGTAGTTGGTGTAAAGAGCGACTCCGTTATGCTTAGCGAACCGCGTAGTACGCTACCCGTACGCTACGTGGCGTGAGAGGCGCTCCATCAGTTTCTACTTGTGGGCCGACTACTCGATTAGGGGCTGGCGGCATTAGTCCCCACCTCCGCCACATCCACTGCATCCACTACTACAACCAGAACATCCACTGTCTCCACTGCAACTTGTCCCCCTGTCGGATGAGCATGAACGGTCAAATGATTCTGAATAGTGCCCAAAGTCTGTCCAGCAGCCACCACTGCAGCCTGGTCCAGTATTTCTTTTGGTCATTTCTTCAAAGAGTTCTTTGTCAAATTCCTTTAGAATTTCAAACTCCAGTGTTTTTAATAAAAAAATATTTCCACCAATAGCTTTAAGTAGCTCAAGCCCGCGATTCCTGTCCGTCACGATGTAATCTGAAACAGTCCTTTCTATACTAGACATTTCATTTTGAATTTCCTTTTTAATGACAGCTCCCTTCTGAGTGTATGAGAATCTACCCAATACCTTTTGAAGTAGCGAAGTACTTATCGCTTCCTTTAAATTTGGACTTGTTGTCAGTTTTGGATAATAATATCTTTCACTTTTAGCGTTTTGATAGGCAATCTTCACAAGATTTCTGAAAAGGACATTTGCTTCAGGGTTCGTCTGAAATATTGAAAGGAGAGTAGGTTCGTGTGTCCTTACTTGATAGCTTTTGAAATTCTTTCCAATGACTACATATTTATGAGCTCTAATTGGGTCACGACTACTTGCCTGTCTATGAACTTCTCGAATGGCCAATACTTGCTTAAGCAACAGATCCATGAAAGTATATTTCAACAATTCGCTTAAGGGCGTTTTGTCTCCCGTTAAAATAATTAATGTTTCAGCAGGGGTCAGCCTAGATAGATACTTCACGAAAATGGTTTTTTAAGTACCCAATGATTGTCCAGATTAACTCTTTGAAAATTCACATTCTTAAAACGTTTTTCTTTGGATGGCCAAATATCATCGGGAGGAACTTCACCAAAGTTAACTCTATATAGTTCGATTGTTCTCAAATACCAATCTGTAAACTTAAGACTTTCATCTTGACCCCCTTTAGTCGGGCCATGATGAATTTCTTTGTTCAATAACCTGTCACACATTTCTCTCCAATATGAATGAGTGTACAAAAGATGCAAGTGCCAAACTTGGTCGACTTCGTCAGATGGAGTCAGTGGTTGATTTGAAACACTAATTAAGAATATGAATTTTTTGTATTCTAAAATTGCTCTTACTGCAAATTCATGAGTCCACCCGTTCTCTCTGGCAAGCCTGTCCGTAAAAGTCAGTTGAGAGTCGTTGTCGTCTAACTCAAACTCTTTTAATCTGTTCCATAATTTTGAATTCTCAACTGTCATATGTTGCTTACCACCAACTTTCGCATATATGCACCCAAAAAATATATGCACCGCCTTCTGGATATATATATACACCTTAAACCTAAATATATTCTCCGGCCGACAGCAAAGATAATAATCCTTCCGTTCCGCGTTTACGCAGTTCTTTAGTCCCTGCCACACGCCAGTTTGAGCTACGATCAGGGGACTTGAAATGCGACTGCGCAAACTACTCAAATCTCTTTTTTACCCGGCAGCTTGCCTTTGTCGCGTTCCTTGTCTTCGACGACTTTTTCGATTTCGTCTGTAAAGATCAATCCGTTCTTCGCAGCATGCTCTGCCGCCTCTACGGTATTATCAACGATGACCATCTCCACTTTCTCCAGGGCCGTTTCTCTGGCAACATCGAATGCAATCTTTTCACGGTCTTTTAACTGCACATCCCTGATGTAGATCGCGAGGATCCTTCCCGGATATTGCCGTACAACTTCTTTGTAGATAGTCGGGTCTTCCTGTCCGGAGTCACCGATCAGCACAAACTGCAACTGCGGATAAGTTTTGAGTATGTTTTCGATCTCATAAAACTTATGTCCCATGTGATCGCCGCTCTTTTTTTCTTTGTCCAACCCAAAATCGCGCAGCAATAACGGCCCCTCCGGAATGTCGTTGATATCCATAAAGTCGATCAGCAGATCATACAGATTCCACGGACTACTGGAAACATAGAAGAACGGATTGTTACGCTTTCCATTCCTTCCTTTTTGCAACGCACGATAAAACTCCGAAACACCTGCGAATGGTAGCCTGCTATGCGCATTATGGAAAAATGTATTCCGCGCCATCGACAATAAACTCGTTGCCGTTGTCTTTACAATGGTATCGTCAATATCACTGATGATACCATACTCGGCATCAGCCGGCGGAACGAGAACGTGGGCAATTGAAGTGATCTCGTCTTTGAAAGCATAAGGTGCGCTTTTTAATGTCACGCCAACCTCATACCACATCTGGTCAGATATGATTTCCTCCTTCGAAAAAATATTGATAATGAAATAACCTTCGCGGTCGGTCTCGGTTGAATACAGTTTGTTGTGAAAAGAAAGCTCGACCTGCGCCGCGGCCACTTCATCGGTTTCAAAGCGCCTGTACATGTTCACAATATTGTCCCAGAAGGAATCTTCAGCTGTTGATTTCCGGATTTGCTTGTCTTTTAGCACCCGGCCTTTAACATAGAGCCGACCAGGTGTTCCGTAGCTCCTGAAAGTGATAATCTGTAAATCTTTCTGATGATTTAAATGCTTACGCAACGCTGCCGAAAGCAGATCAAAGTTATCTTCTATGCTGGCCGCAATCCGGATGAAACGTTTTTTTAATGACATGGTGAATGCGCAAAGGATCAATATCGACAAGGAAACGGTATTATACAATTTGAAAATGTCCAGCGTGACGCTGGGATGCGTGAGACACAAGCGTGACGCTTGCGCCAGTTGCCTTGGCGGCCCCGTGTGTTCTCGAAGTATCACCGGCCCCCTTACGACTCACGCGACAACGATACGTATTATACAATGTGGAAGAATCCGCTTACCTTGCTTTAAATATTTTTCATGAAACCCCATATCCTAATTGTATTCCTGACGCTGGCATTTGTCCAGTGTTCAAAGCCTTCGCAACCAGAACAAACTAATAACGCAGATTCTTCGTCCCATGTTAAGACTCTCCCTGCACAGGGTGATTATGCAACATCCGATAACAGCGCAACGATCAATGTGTCTGCTGTAAGCAGCAACGAATTTGAATTCGCGATTGATGTTGTTACTGAAAACGCGAACTGCACGGGTTCCATTCAGGGAACCGCAACGAACAAAGAAGATGGTTGGGTATTCAATAGTGGCGAAGGCTGCACACTGTCATTCGATATCAACAATGATGTGATAACCGTTACTGAGAAAAATGATGGCGGGGGGTGCGACCATGGTGCTGCCTGCTCGTTCGCCGGAACGTTTTCAAAAGCAAACGAAAAGAAACTGGTTTCCGCACCTGCAATGAATGGTATTCTGGATTACTACTATGCGCTACCGGATTATTATTTCGAGTGCGAGCTAGACATGGATCATTCACGCGAACTTCGGGACTCGTACCTGACTTATAAGGCCGACAATTCAAACTTCATGCTTTTTAAAACGAACGAGTTTGATTCTGTTCAGATGGCATTGTTCAGTGATGCTGAAAATAAAACGCGTTACGTCGCTTATGTCAATCAATGCGGCGAAGGATGCCAGTGCAACTTAGTCGCCTTTCTTTCTTTCGAAAATGGTGAATGGGTTGACCACGCGGATGAAGTGTTCCCTGACCTGTCACAGTTGATCGAAGATCCTGATGTGATCATTGGTTATCAACTTCCTGAGGAAGGTACCGACATTGTTGTTTACGATTACTATAACAGAAACCGCAGGCTCGGAACTTTGAAATGGAACGGTATAAAATTCGAGTTCCTGAATTAAGTCGCGTGCGTTCTTCTACATATCAGCGTCCACTGCTTTATTACAACTGCCCCCGTTCTTCGAACGAGCTTCTCCGTTCCGCACAAGCCCTTCCGAAAAACCTCCACTCAGAATGACGGATGACAGAAAAAAGCTTCTGTATTTCTTTGTGCTACTCATGCCCCGCCAGTGGTTGCATTATCCCATTACTCATTGCGTAACGCGTCAACCGGATTTGCAATTGCAGCTCTCACCACCTGGAACGTCACGGTAACAATGCAGATGGCCGTGATTGCTACTGCTGTGAACAAAAAGATCTTCCAGTCGAGTGGCGTATGATACGCATAACCCGCAAGGAATTTCTCCATCAACCAGTAGGCGAGGGGACACCCGATCACAGCTGCGATTATACTCAGTCTGATAAAGTCAGAGGATACCATTGTTACAATCCCGGTCACTGATGCACCCAGTGTTTTACGAATGCTGATCTCCTTACGGCGCCGATCTGCAGTGTAAGCGGCAAGTCCAAGTAATCCGAGTACGGAAATGACGATCGCCATGATCGTAAAACCAAGCGCAAGGATGCCCGTGACTTTTTCATTGTTGTAAAGTTTGTCGAAATCATCTTCGAGAAACGTATAGTTAAATGGATACTCATCCGTAAATCTTTTGAAGGTGGTTTCAAGAGAAGCCAGGCCTGTTTCAATATTCGTCGGGTCGAGCTTAATAAAACCGACACCCGTCCACTCAGGTTTACACATGAATACGAGCGGATCGACGGCTTCGTGCAACGATCGGCTGTGAACATCACTAACAACGCCAATCACCTCGCCTTTGAATCCCCACTGATTTACTTCCATTCCTATAGGGTTTTCAACGCCCATTACTTCCAACGCTCTTTCCGAAAGAATAAACGTTGTCGTATCATGGTGGCTCTCGGAGAACAAGCGGCCCTCTTTTAAAGTTAGTCCCATCGTTTCCATGTAGCCGAAGTCAGCGACGACCGTTCTGAAAAACGTGTTATCATTTTCATCTTTTCCTGGCCAGTGAAACGAGCCATTCTGATTATTTACCTGAACGAGTGATTCGTTACCGCGTGCTACGCTGACAATGCCGGGTTGGTTAACCGCTTCATTTTTAAAGACCTTGAACTGATCGTATAGCTTGCCCGAGATCTGCATCCGAACAACAGCATTACGCTCGTAGCCAAGATTCTTATTGCGGATGTAGCTGATCTGAGAATAGATCACGATGGATGATGCAATGAGGATCACAGTCAATGAAAACTGGAAGATGACTAAGAGCCTTCTTAAAGCGGCGCCACTAAACTGATGTGCCATCGATCCTTTCAATACATGTGCCGGCTGGTACGAAGAAAGGAAGAATGCCGGATAACTGCCGGCCATGAGCCCTGTAACCAGCACAACCGAGATAAGTCCGATCAAAATAGATGGCGATGTCAGTTCCAGCGAGATAGTTTTGGAGACAAGTAAATTGAAAGCGGGCAGGAGCGTATAAACAACAAGAAGCGCAATGAAGGTCGCAATGCCGGCAAGAATGATAGACTCAAATATGAACTGAAAGATCAACGACTTGCGAACGGCACCAATCACCTTTCTGATGCCGACTTCTTTTGCGCGCGACGCTGCACGCGCAGTTGCCATGTTCGTGAAGTTGATACATGCGATGAGGAGCATAAAAATTCCAACGATGCTGAATATGCGTACATATTCAATCCGACCACCGACTGGCTTTCCATTTTCAAATTTTCCATACAGGTATGCATCACGGAATGGCTGCATGTAAAACTCGACGCTTCCACCATCGCCATCGGCACGTTTAGCTGCGCGCTCATTGATACTTTTAGCTAACAACGCAACTTTATCGGGGCGAATTTTAACATACGTTGGATGATCATAATTTCCCCAGTTGAATCCCGCTCCGCGATTACGCTTATAAATCTCATACGGAAGGATGAAGCTGAACTGCATGCTCGATTCACTGCCGGGATGACGGAACACGGCAGCTACAGTGAATGTATTGTTATTGTTCAGCGTCAAAAGTTTGCCGAGCGGTTCTTCAGCACCAAAAAGTTTCTCCGCAAGCACGTCCGAAACAGCAATCCATGAAATATCCTCATTATTTTCGTTGACCTTTCCTTTGATCACCGGAAAGGAAAACAGCGTGAAGAAGTCTGGATCTGCATAAAAACCTTTTTCGAGAAATTTTTCGCCGCTGGCTTCTATCACTGTCTGTTGCCCAGATACACGAACGACCAACTCAGCGCTGATTTCATTTTCCTTAATGTCTTCGGCGAGCTTACCTGGCGTCACGGTCCATGTGATAATTTCACCTTCTGAAATATTCAGATTGGAAACGATGTGGTAGATTTTTTCGCCCTCGTGATGAAACTTATCCTTATTGTATTCATCCATCACCCACAGATAAATGAACATTACGCAAATAAGGCCCGTGGCCAGGCCGGCAAGGTTCAACCCGGCATAGAATTTCTGGCGTAATACGGTGCGCAAAAGGGTCGTGAAAAAGTTCCGAAGCATATGTTGTCTTTTAATCGGTGATACTAATACTCACCAGACCCACCCGGGTTACTGATTGTTGCACCAAGTATGGAAAATTTTTAACAGCGACCGATAATACTTACACGAGCTGTATTTGAAAATGACAAGAGGCTGGTGTTTCCGCCAGCCTCTTGAAGTGAAGTCAATCTGATAATGATCTACATTTTGAAACGGTATTTCAACCTTACCACGATCTCCCTACTGGGTTGTGGAAGCGGGGCATGGGCGTTATTGTACGGCTGAATAAACATGTAGTCATTGTCGGTGACGTTATAAACACCCGCGCCGAGTTCGAGTCCTTCTGCAAGCAGATCCTTTACCACAAAATTGATATTTGCAAATAACACTGGATCAAACGTGCTGATCGCTGTTTCATTCTCATATCCGTTTCGTTCTCCCAGATAGGTAAACGAAGGGTTAAAGGATATTTTTTCGGTTAGCTTAAAGCTTCCGGACGCATTCATCTTCCCCTGCGGGAATGCAAGTAATCTATCATCATTTCCAGGAACCTTATATGATTCGATGGTATTTTTTCCATTAGCTGAATAATAGGAGTAATTCAATGAAAAATTACCGAAGCTACTTTTGAACCTAAGTTCGGCCTCTGCTCCAAGAGTACCTGTTTCATCGTAATTCGCATAACCCTCTATATCGGCTTCTCCATCATAAAAATACACAATAGGGTCATTGATGCTGATATTATAGAAGTTAGCAACTAACAACACGTTGCTACTGAGCTGATATCCGGTCTCAATTTCAAACACAGTAGTGAGCTCGGGTTTAATAGAATGGTTAAGGTCAATATTTTGGATACTTGGCGCGCGAAACGCCTGACTAAACAAAAGTTTTGCGTGAAATTTATCTACAACTTTTGTGAGGCCGATCCGTGGAACGAAAGACGATCCGAATTGCTCGTGATGATTGAAACAAGCACCAAGTGTAAGGTTTACAACGCCCAGTTTTAATAGACTTTGTCCGTAAGCGCTGAAATTATTGAAATCTACGCCGGTAGTGCCAGTAATGTCATACTCATGACCAGCCACAGTTGTTCCCTTATCCTGATAGTATTGGATACCGCCTGTGATGTTTATGGCTTCAGAAACGTCAGCATTCACAGTTACTTCCGCCAAAGTTTGTGTGACTTTCTTATCAGAGAAAACGCCGCCAAAGTCCCCAGCGTCAAGCGTTGCGGCTATATTATCGTTACTCCTCCACGGCTGCTGACTCTTATACCTAACCCTCGGGGTAATGGTCAATTTTTCCGAAGGCTTGATTTCATATTTGACGTCAGCATGAATACTTTTAAACTTCGTTTCCACATCCTCTGGCATGATCGCATCGAAGAGGTCGCGCTGAAAAACGGTGTAGTCTTCGTATAAAAGTCGTACGTTAAGTCCTTTATACTTCATGCCCGCGTTGGCCATTCTGTTTTTAATATGTGAGTTGTCACCCATATCATAAGGAGTTCCATAGATATCGGTGTACGTTCTGTCGCTCCTCGTTCCTTCACCAAGTGTAAACTTTACATCGTATGCGAGATCATCTTTGCTGTTACCAAACATCGCATTCGCTTCTTTTCGTCCGTAAGTTTCTTTCATCTGGCTATACATGGTCGAAATCATGCCGCCCTGCAACGCTTTTCCTTTTTTCGATGTAATGTTAATTACGCCCAGCTCTGCGTAACCACCATACATGGCGGATCCAGGCCCGCGGATGATCTCGATGCGGTCAATTTGCTCGAGGGGAAAATGCTGCCCCAGCTGTGTCGTTGCGAAGCTTCTTTCATTCATTTCCATTCCATCCCACAGAATCAGAATTTTGCCTTCGTGGCCCCAGTTGCCGCGCAAACCGAGTCCGACAACACCTTGCACGTCGACACCAAACTCGAAGCCTGGAACCAAACGCAGTACATCGATTAAATCACGCGCACCGGAGGATGCAATCTCATCTGAGGTAATAAGCGTAACGATGCCCGGTGATTCACGACTCGTAAGGGCTTTGCTTGACGCAACGGTAATTGGGATGTTCATTAATTCCTCAAGTGACATCGAGTAATAATCAACGGAGTCGACATCTGTCTGGGCAAAAGTTTGATTGACGGCGCATAACAGGAGAATCGTTATGCAACAAGGTAGTTTACAAATTCTCATAACCAGGCTTTAGGGTGAAAAAAAGGCTTTTCCGAATATAATGATTTTATTTTACGATGTACACCGAAATTTTACCAACATGCTTACATCGGTGATGGATATTGCAACACGGACATTTTTTGTAACTTATTCCGCCAATGAACGCCCCACATAACCTGACATTGATTTTCAATTTGCGCATCCTGGTACCCCTCGCGTTGGGTGCATTATTGATGAGTGCATGTTCTCACGTGAAAGTCCTTTCGAAATATGAATTATCAGACGGCAAATACTGGTTCCATCAACGGGGACAAAAGTATCATCGCGTTGATGTTGAGATCATCGAAGATTCAATCAACATTTATCGCGGGCAACAAAAGATCAAACCTGATCCGTTAAAAGACCAGTACCTGTTTCAGACAAATTTAGACTTTGACGTTCTTTATGCACTTTTTAAATATCATCCCGCCGAATCAACGCTACCACGGCAAATCACAAACAACTTTAACGCAAACCTGTTTCTCGGATACAGGCTTGACAGGTTTCACCTCAAATTGAAACGAACGCACTCCGGGAAGCCTCTCTACAAAATGTTTCATCGCTCGGTAGCGCTCGGCGCGTTTACCGGAATTGGTTCTGCTATGGTTGCGCCATGGACAACAAATTATCAAACAACAGATGAATACAACGGTCTTGTTGTCTCACGTGGTGCCATGCTGCTCGGTGGCATCAACAGCGTAACGGTAGGACTGGCGCTCGGTTTTGACCGCCTTACAGATCGCGACAAAGACATCTGGGTTTACCAAAACCGGCCCTGGTATGGCCTGAGTCTTGGTGTAACTATCAACTAAAGAAAGCGAGGACTAAGCTGTCCCCGCTTTCTATTTTTTAAAACATAAATCGCAAATCCAGCAATAACAAACGTCCCGGCATCTGATAATCAAAAGGCATCCGGGTGGTTTTTATAAAATAACCTTTTGTGTCGGTGATGTTATTTCCATTGACAGCGATCTCAAGGTGCTCGTTTACCTTATATGCAAATCTGAAATCGAGGGTAGCCCAACTGTCAACCTGTACTCCACGCAACTCGTCTGATCCAACACCTTTGTCGGAGTTTCTTCGTTGTACGTCTCCCTGATAGTGTACTTGTGTGGAAATATTATACTTACCCTTTGAATATTTTAACCCCACGTTCACAAGCTGGCTTGGTACCCAGGTAAGTTCACTTTTGCTCACAAATATTGTTGAATCAACAATTTCCTCATCGAGCCTCCTGGCGAATGAATGATTAAGAAATCCATCTATTGAACCAGATTTGAAAGTAAATTCATTTTCAATGCCGACAGTTGTAAGCGAATAAAGATTTGTGCTAAGATTATTCGCGCTGACACTGTATGCAATTTGATCTTCGAAAGTAGTATGGTACGCATTCAACCTCCAGTTTATACTGTTGCTGATTGAATAGTCCATTCCAACTTCTACAGTCGTTATGACCTCCGGCTTCAATTGTCTGATGTTCGATGCGAGCAAAAAAGTATTTGAGCCAAATAATTCTGATGGTGCTGGCGTTCTGAATGCCTGTCCGGCCATTAGTTTGAAGCTTAGCCCCTCATTAGCTGAATATACGAGACTCAATCGGGGACTTGGTCTGCTGTAGGATTTTGACTCTTCCGTACCATCCGGATTAATGAAATCGAATGTCGCATAGTCGTAGCGTATACCCAGCGTTGCTTTCAGCTTATCTTCCATCAAACCCGTGGAGAACTGTGCGAACGCTGCCGTGTTGATAAACGGATTATCGCCAAGCCATTCAAAGTATTCCCCAAGGTTAACAAACTCGTTATTGTCTGTTGGTGTTAAGTCTGGCTGATGAAGATTTACGTTGCTGATATGTGAGTCATCGCCGTTGTAACGAAAAAATGAGTTTTCGATTCCGCCGAGAAGAACCGTTTTTGCATTCACCGCAGTACTCCATTGAAGTCTGGTAAATAGATCAGAAGTTTGCGTTTTTAAAATCTCAGTGATCCCGTTCGGATAGCCAAAAACGGTATCTGGCGATAACCTTGTATTCCAGTTTACGCCGTGGCGCTGATATCTCATGAGGTATTCCTGCTGGATAGGTTTGTTGGTATCTGGCGTTTTGTAACGAAGCGATATCAGCCTTCTATTTTCATTCATGCTTTCGGGCTGGTCGGGTACGTAAAATAGCCACCCATGTCCAGTATTGAAATTCCAGGCCTGCTCATGGAACTGCATTGATAATCCTTGAAGTTTACCTTTTGGTTCAATCTTGGTAAAGAAGTAATAGTTAGAGCGCTTATTAGTAATATCAAACTTAGCGGTTCCTCTGGCATCAAGGGTTTTGTAAGTATCGCCTTGGGTTTCAAAAAAATTAAATGCAGACACAAAAGAAACATTATCATTCTCATGTGCAGTGAGCAAGTCGACAATATGTGAGCCTTTGCTGCCCAGCCTGTAGCGCACTTCTGTCTTTTTATTCATATCCTTTGCGGATATCGTGTTATAAGAAATCACACCGTTTGTTGCATTCGATCCATACAATGCAGAACCCGGTCCGCGGATCACTTCAAGTGATTTTGTAAAGACCAGTGGTGTAATCTCCCATGTGAAAGCTGTTCCATACATGTTGTCATTCATCGGTACTCCGTCTATCAGCATCAACATGTGATTATTATTCCATCCTTCATAGATGCCGCGTGAACTGACAGTGGGCCGGTCGTAATCCTGTGAAGGTGAAAATCCCGGAAGCCGCGACAAAACTTCATTGCCGCTAATCCAGCCATATTTATTGATTTGATCTCTTGTGATCAATGACATCGTACTAGGCGCAGTTTTAATCGTTTGCTCAAATTTCGAAGCAGTTGTTACAGGAATATTCATGAGCTCTTCGAGGCTCATCGAATAATAATCTGTCGTGTCTGCTTGTTGAGCGAAAAGTGAGATGGGGGTTAAACATAGAAATAACAGAATAACCCGGAATTTGTGTGGAGTCATATTTCGGCTTTTAAGGTTAGGAATCAGAGGGTACGTATAAGATAGGTATTTGCCGCTTTACACAAAAGCAGATGTATGTTTAATAGGAATTCTTTTATAAACGGCAAATCCTCATTCCTTCATTTATGAAGAGATTCAATCCATCATAATAACTATTTACGTTAGTTTTGTGTACTAATATAATTAGTGTATTATCTTTGTCACGATAGATAGGAGGCGCCAATGACAAACAATCACTACAGCAGGCTACAGACGGACATTTTGCGGCTGGAAGGTTTTAAAAACCAGCATAGTGCTGTTGTCGATATTTGTTTGGGGGAGATGAGGCATGCATTTCCTAATCAATCATTTCCAATAGCTTGTGTTCATGAATTTCTTACTTCCAACGCTTTGGATAATGCCGCTTCATGCGGATTTTTATCAGCAGTCCTTTCTTCTTTAACCGGCAGTTCGGGTGTGGTCATCTGGGTAGGATCAAAACAAAAGATATTTCCGAATGCATTGAAAAGCTTCGGGGTGCAACCACATAACATTGTTTTTGTAAATGTTCAGAAAGAAGCGGATGCACGCTGGGTAATGAACGAGGCATTGAAATGCAGTGCGGTGACAGCGGTGGTTGGTGAATTGAATGATGTAAGTTTCAATGAATCCAGGCGTTTGCAACTTGCGGTTGAAGAAAGTCGCGCAACAGGATTTATTATTCGCAATGCCCGGAAAACGAAAAACTCTGCTTGTGTTTCGCGCTGGAAAATATCACCACTGGCTTCGAAATCCATCGATGATCTTCCCGGCCCTGGATTTCCTCGCTGGAAAGCTGAGCTGTTACGCATGCGCAACGGCAGGCCTGGATGCTGGGAAGTACAATGGATCAATGGCCAGTTTGCTGTCAATTCCAAGCCTGGCGATTTCTCAGAACGACAGTACGATCTAAAAGCGGGATGACATGGCCAGGCGATTTATGTCGATATGGTTCCGGCATCTGATGACCGACTGGTTCTCCATCAGTCAGCCACACCTTCGTACTTTGCCTTTCGTCCTACGAACCCCATCGCGTGGAAGAATGATCATCACAGCAACGAATGCGGTTGCAGAAGAGATGAACATCACACGTGAGATGGTAGTAGCAGATGCAAAAGCCATTATATCAAACCTTCACATAGCAGATGACAAACCCGACATTCCCGAAAAACTATTGAGACGTATTGCGGAATGGTGTATCAGGTTCACACCTGTAGTTGCAGTTGATTTGCCTGATGGCCTTATCTTCGATGCTACCGGTTGTGCGCATCTGTGGGGAGGAGAAGATGCCTATCTCAACGATGTTGTGAAAAAACTGCAGGCGCGGGGTTATGATGTAAAGGCTACAATGGCAGATAGCCAGCTCGTTGCATGGGGAGCCTCCAGGTTTTTAAAGGACACTTCTGTGGTTCCTGCAGGTGCTGCACTGGAAACGCTTTTGAAACTGCCACCAGAAGCCCTTCGCATAGAAACTGGCATTAGCCAAAGACTTCATCAGCTCGGTTTGCATCAGGTAAAGCAATTCATCAGCATTCCGCGGCCAGCGCTTAGAAAACGTTTCGGTCCGTCTTTGTTACAACAGCTGGATAAAGCGTTAGGATTAACATTGGAAATGATCGACCCGGTAATTCCTGTCGAGCAATACGAAGAACGACTTCCGTGTCTTGATCCCATTATCACTGCTCCGGGAATTGAAATCGCACTCGGACGTTTGCTTGATACATTATGCAACAGGCTTCGACAGGATCAGAAGGGGATACGAATTGCTCGTCTTGTTTGTCACAGATTAGATTCAAAGATCGTGTATGCAGAGATCAGCACCAATAAGCCTTCACATAACGTAAAGCATCTTTTTAAACTTTTTGGTTTCAGGCTTTCTGCTATTGACCCGGGTCCAGGAATTGAATTGTTCATATTACAGGGATTAAAAACAGAAGATGTCCTACCACAACAGGAACGAATGTGGGATGGAGCGAAAGGTTTGTCTGAAGATACATTCTCCGAATTGATTGACCGTATTTCATTGAAGACCGGCGCCAACAGCATTTCGCGTTATCTTCCATCCGAACATCACTGGCCCGAACGTTCGTTCAAAAAGGCATCCAGCCTGGATGAGCCTCTCATTACTGAATGGCGTGTGGACAAACCACGTCCACTACACTTGTTATCAGTGCCTGAACCCATTCATGTAACAGCGCCGATCCCGGATTATCCGCCTATGCTTTTCAGGTACAACGGAAAAGTTCATAAAGTGGTGAAGGCCGATGGTCCAGAGCGTGTAGAGCAGGAGTGGTGGATTCAGGAGGGTCAGCATCGTGACTATTATACCGTTGAAGATGAGGAAGGCGGACGTTACTGGTTATTTCGTGCCGGGCATTACCATGACAAACACTTTCATTGGTTTTTGCATGGCTTTTTTTCGTGATCGTTCGTAACAAGAAATTAAATTGTTGAGAATGGTGGAGTTGAGGTATACAGAACTGCAGGTAACAACGAACTTCACATTTCTTCGTGGTGCGTCGCATCCCGAGGAAATGGTAGAGCAAGCTGCGCGATTTAATTATGAGAAGATCGCAATTACAGATCGCAATACATTTGCAGGTATCGTCCGTGCACATTCAGCCGCAAAAAAGACCGGCATCAAAATCATTCCTGGTTGCCGGCTCGATCTGATTGATGGTTCCAGTTTAATCGCGCTGCCAACAGATCGGAATGCTTATTCGCGGTTATCGAATCTTCTGACAAAGGGTAATCTTCGCGCTGAAAAGGGAAAGTGTCACCTCTATAAAGCTGATGTTTATGATCATGCAACAGGAACAAAGTTTATCCTGATTCCGCCATCCGTTCTCAATAGCCATTACGACTTCGAAGAAAGTTTCAAAAAAGATGCGGCGCAATATCGTGAAGCATTTGGTAGCAATCTATGGATTGGCGCCCATCGGTTATACAATGGCTATGATGGTAAATACGTATCGCGGATATTTCAATTATCCAAAGCATTGGGTATACCAATGGTGGCAACGAACGATGTTCATTATCATGATCATGCACGACGTGAATTGCAGGATGTGATGACATGTGTGCGCGAGAAGTGTACGATTCACAATGCCGGTTTTCGTCTGCATGCAAATGCTGAACGATATTTAAAAACAGACGAGGAAATGTTACGCCTCTTTAGGAATTATCCGGATGCTATTCGCCAAACACAAATCATTGCGGAAGCCTGTGAGTTCTCGCTCGATCAATTGAAATATCAATATCCAAAAGAGATTATCACGCCCGGACGAACAGCTCAGGATGATTTAACGGACCTCACATGGAAAGGGGCAAGAGATCGTTTTGGGAATGAGATTCCGGAACATATTCAAAAGACAATCCGGTATGAACTCGATTTCATCAGTCAGATGAATTACGCGGAATACTTTCTCACCGTGTACGACATTGTGCGGTTTGCGCGTGAAAAAGAAATTCTTTGTCAGGGAAGAGGATCTGCTGCTAATTCGACGGTCTGTTATTGTTTGGGTATTACATCCGTCGATCCATCCAAATTTGAATTATTGTTCGAACGTTTCATTTCGTCTGCACGCAATGAGCCTCCTGATATTGATGTTGATTTTGAGCACGAACGAAGAGAGGAAGTGATGCAGTACATTTATAATAAATACGGCCGTGATCGTGCGGCTGTTGTCGCCACCGTTACCCAACAGCATCACAAAGGCGCCATCCGTGATGTCGGCAAAGCGATGGGTTTGTCCGTTGATACGATTAGCCGCCTCTCAGGGCTGATCTGGGATTTTGAAGATGAAGGCTTTGATAAAGAGCGAATCATCAGCCAGGGAATAAACCCGGATGAACCATTGATAAGGAAAGTGCTTGAACTGACAAAGGCATTCATGGGGTTTCCGCGACAACTCGGTCAGCATACAGGCGGGTTTGTTATCACGAATGAAAAGCTATCGGATCTCTGTCCGATTCTGAATGCGCGCATGGCTGATCGTACGAACATTGAGTGGAACAAGGACGATATCGATGCGCTTGGCTTTATGAAAATTGATGTGCTCGCGCTCGGCATGTTAACCTGCATTCGAAAGGCATTTGATCTCGTGAATAAACATTATGACCGGAAGCTCACGTTGGCGAACATCCCGCAAGACGACAAGAAAGTTTATGAGATGGTAAGTCACGCCGATACGATCGGTGTGTTTCAGATTGAAAGCCGTGCGCAGCAATCGATGTTACCGCGATTGCGTCCGAAATGTTTTTATGATCTTGTTATCGAGGTTGCCATCGTAAGACCAGGACCCATCCAGGGCGACATGGTTCACCCTTATTTAAGGCGCAGAAACGGACTTGAAAAGATTGAATATCCTTCACCCGAGCTTGAAAACATTCTTAAGCGTACATTAGGTGTACCGTTGTTTCAGGAACAGGCCATGAAGATTGCCATTGTAGCCGCCGGGTTTTCACCAACCGAAGCAGACTTGTTGCGGAGAAGCATGGCAACATTTAAAGCAAAAGGATTGATCTCGCATTTCGAGGAAAAACTGATCAAAGGAATGACCAGTAAGGGATATTCTGAGGAGTACGCGAAAAAAGTATTCCGTCAGCTGGAAGGTTTCGGTAGCTACGGATTTCCTGAAAGTCACGCGGTAAGCTTTGCCTTGCTCGTATATGTCTCCTCGTGGATTAAATGTCATTACCCTGATGTGTTCGCATGTGCGTTGCTGAATAGTATGCCAATGGGATTTTATCAGCCAGCGCAAATTATTATTGATGCGCGAAAGCACGGCGTTGAAGTCAGGCAGGTAGATGTGAATCATTCAGCATGGGACAATACGCTTGAAGAGGTGTGCGGTCAGTATCGCGCTTTACGGTTAGGTTTTCGCCAGATAAAAGGTTTCCGGCAGGATGATGCGGACATGCTTGTCAGGAAGCGAAAGCAATTTTATCGATCCGTTGCGGAAGTACGTGCAACAGGCATTGGAGAATCCGCGCTGGAGATGCTTGCTGCTGCCGATGGCTTTGGTTCGCTTGGACATGATCGGAGGGAGGCGTTGTGGAATGCATCAGTAAAAGGGACGCCGCCAGCAATGTTTGCGTCGGATGAAAATGAGATGACGTTGCAGGAGAAAGCAACTTTACCGAAGATGACATTGGGAGAGCATGTGCTTCACGACTACGCGAGCACATCACTATCATTGAAATCACATCCGGTAGCGCTCATCCGGCAACAGTTGGAGCAATTGCGCGTATTGTCAACACAAGAACTATTCGACGTTAAAAACAAAGCGCAGGTAAAAGTTGCAGGCTTGATTCTGGTGAGGCAACGACCCGGTACTGCGAAAGGCGTTTGTTTCATTACACTTGAAGACGAAACGGGAACAGCAAACCTGGTTGTCTTTCAGAATCTGTTTGATAAATACCGGAAAGAGATCATTCAATCGCGGTTGTTGATGGTAGAAGGAGCGTTGCAAAGAGAAGGTGAGGTTATCCACGTTATTGTCAGCAAGTGTTATAACTATTCAAGGTTGTTAAATAGGCTCGCGGATGCTGATGATCCAGGTTTCTCTGTACAACGCACACGTGCTGATGAAACCACTTCTCCCGGGCCTGATCCGAGAGACAAAACAGAAAAATTTGTACAGGGAAAGATCTTCCATGAAGGAAGAAATTTCAGATGATTCCGAATGATTTTTTACCAACTGGCGCAAGCGTCGCGCTTGTGCTAACCCATTATCAGCGTCCGCTGATTTACTAAAACCTTGAATTGCCTTGAAATTTATAGGTCATGAAGCGAGAAACTTCAGATGATTCGGAGATGATTTGAGGAGTGTAGAGGATTTTAAACTCCGGAAGAGACCTACTTTCTTTGTCTGGTTTTCCTTACATCTGGAAAGAAAAATCTGCGTTTCTTTTGCGGAAACGCACTTTTGATAAATATATGTTTAAACTTTATTTTATTTTTTAAAATATTTCTCACATATTCGCGGCCAGTTACCCAAAACCCCCTATGCTGAGAAGACCCACACGCTGCCTTGTACGGCCATTATTTCTTTCACGGAAGACACCTTTGGCCATGTCGTTATGCACATCTGTAGTTAATAATTGACACCTGATTTTCTTGCTTTTAAAATTTCACCACCTCGTGTTCGGGGAATGAGCCATTAATCACATTTGAATAGAACTTACATCAATATGAATAAGATCGCGAAACTTTTCTTTTTAATTCTTTTTTTGGGATCGCTGAACGCATACGCACAGTGGAATCTCAGCGGAACAAATCCCGGAGAGATTTATTACAACGGAGGTAACATTGGTATTGGGACAAGTAACCCCGAGGCTACCTTGCATATTAAGGGTCAATTGAAATTCCCAACCGCTGGAGCAACAATGGGCAGCTCAGCAGGGATCATTGGTTACGCTTCCGATTTTCTTTATGACGATGCTTACCTAAATACCTATGGCTTCGGGTTTCACGGATACGATGATGGAAATGGCACGCACGGGATCAATGCATATGTCTCCGCTTACTATGGTATTGACTTTTTTACAGGTAAGGTGTCTCGATTGAGAATTAATCGGAACGGAAAAGTAGGGATAGGTACAAACGATCCACAACAGGCCCTTCATGTAAAAGGCCGGATGTACCTCGAAGGCACAGAAGCATATCCCGATGGAAAGAATAAAACATACTTCCATTGGAAAGGACATAGTTTGATCATGGGAACCGAGGTTGATAAGTATGCTCACAACCGGATAGAGATAAAACCTGGAGGATCAACATCAGGTCCATTATACTCATACTTTGAATTGTTCTCATCGCCAGCCCCTAATACGCATGAATTGAAAATGAGGTTGTCAAGCGAGGGTGTTTCGTTTATAAATAGTGGTAAGGTCGGCATCGGCACCTCCACTCCCGATCAACTCTTAACCGTCAAAGGTAAGATCCACAGTGAAGAAGTAATTGTCGACCTCAATGTTCCCGGCCCCGACTACGTCTTCGAACCCGACTACAACCTTCCATCACTCGACTCCATCGAAACCTACATCAAAGCAAACAAACACCTTCCTGAAGTTCCTTCCGCAAAAGAAATGGAAGCCAACGGCATCAGCTTGAGTGAGATGAATATGGTACTGCTGAAGAAAGTGGAAGAGCTCACGTTGCATCTTATTGAACAAAATAAAATGATGGTAGAGCAGCAGAAGGAGATCAATTCACTTAAAGAATCCATAGAAGCTCTTAACCAAAAGTAGGCTGAACCATTTTTCATCACGACCATTTACTGGGTAATCACATGAAGTTTAACCTGACCGCAAAGCTTGTAGCGCTGATCCTGTTCACGTGTTATTTTGATTCCTTTTCCCAATGGAATACTTCTAATACGCCTCATTTGTATTACACCCTTGGAAAGGTTGGTATCGGTAAAACAGATCCTACTTTTACCGTGGACGTAATCGGCAATCTGCGAACGTCGAGTCACATCAATGCGCAGCAATACATTGTGGTTGAAAGTGGGGGTAATTACCGGCTTGCAATGAACGCCCAAACCGATTCCTATATCGTTGGACGTACAGCAACATTTGAGAATAAGTTCGAGATCCGCTCTAATGGTAATACTTACTTCAACGGAGGAAACGTCGGTATAGGACATTCGGCACCGGTTGCGCGCTTTGATGTCAAGAGCACCGGTTCGGGACACAATCTTTATCGCGCTACAGATGTCAATGACAATTATCGCTGGAAAATCACCAGTGCCTTCGACATGTATTTCGCAGATGAAAATCAGAACGATTACATCAAGATAGGACAAGCTGGTGCTTATTTTGAAACTGGAAATATGGGCCTCGGCATGTCTGCGGTGCCGACCACCTATAGGTTGGATGTCAATGGTTCGATTCGTTCGAATAGTCAATTGGTAATTACCAGAGCCGGTGAGGCAGAAGGAGCATCCCCCGGTCTGCTCTACAATCCAGGTGATGACTTTTTATACGATGCGCAATATATCAACAATTATGGCATTGGATTCCATCCTTATGACGATGACGCTGATGGCAGTGCAGGAACAAATGCATATATCTCCGGTTATTATGGCGTAGACATTTTTACAAGGAGCCAAAGCAGACTTCGCGTAAATTCAAACGGCAACGTGGGCATTGGTACTCCCGATCCAAAGGCTAAGCTGCATGTAACGGGACATATGATTGTGGATGCTGGCAGCACCACCAACCCAACCATTTATACAAGTACCGCGACAACAAACGTCGATAATTATCTGGCATTAATTAATTCGCCTTCAGCTACAAATGCTTCGGGGTTGAAGGCTGGCGGAATCCTTGTATCGGAGTCATATGCCTATGCGAATCCGGGAAAGAATGATCTCGTTGTCAAAGGAAATATTCTTGTAGGTACTGCTACGCCAGATGCTGGAGGTGCAAAACTCGCTGTGAATGGAACCATTCATGCAGAGGAAGTACTTGTCGATTTAGGCGTCGCCGGCCCCGACTATGTCTTCGAACCCGACTACAACCTCCCTTCACTCGACTCCATCGAAACCTACATCAAAGCAAACAAACACCTTCCCGAAGTGCCTTCCGCAAAAGAAATGGAAGCCTACGGCATCAGCTTGAGTGAGATGAATATGATTCTGTTGAAGAAGGTGGAGGAGCTGACGTTGCATCTGATCGAGCAGAACAAGATCAACGAACAGCAAAGGCAACTCAATGAAAAGCTGCTAAGCGAAATTCAAACTTTAAAAGAAAATTAACACTAAACATGAAGAAGGGTTTGATCCTCTGCCTACTAATAATTCCGTCCGTTATTTATGGCCAATGGAATGAGTCAGGCTACAATTCAAGTACAGGTAGTCTCACCATTGGGGGCTCAGTTCGAAGCAATGACAACTACGGTTTTATACTAGCGCCGGCTTCTGGCGACGCAATTATTCGCCGAGCCACGCCTGGCAGTTTAATGCTGTCTTCCGGAGGCGGAACGAGCGAGATCAGGCTCAATTACGGCTACGGTGGGGGGGCTGGCGGAATGTTGCTTTTTGACGGCGGGACGGTAAACCGTGCTGGTTTCTCGGTAAACGCAAGTGGCAATCTGAGTATTTCGGCGACTGGTGGAAATGTTGGCATAGGCACAACCCCTGCACACGAACTTGATGTCAATGGCGCAATCGGATTGAATAATATTCTATTTGCAGACCAGTCTGGGGCAAATGGGTATCACCGCATTTATGATGGTAGCGGACGGGCAGCCCTTTATCTTGGAGGTACAGCCGATCCGGTCAGCTACTACGACAATGATTACCATTTGTTTCGCAGCCGAAACCACACCGAATTAATGCGGGTAACACAGGATGGGAGAGTCGGAGTGGGTGTTCAAAGCCCCACGGCGAAGCTTGAAATTGGAGGTCATATACGGAGCTGGGATCACTTGCATATTGGACCGAATTATGATGCCACTAATGGTCGCGGTATTGTAGTGGACAACGGGCCGTCTATTGCATGGCCGTTTCTCGCGTTTCGCAACGTTAATGGCACACACATGACTGTTAATGGCGAAGGAAAAGTGGGACTTGGTACCCAACAACCACGTCAACGCCTACATGTAAAAGGCCGAATGTACCTTGAAGGCACAGAAGTTATCAATGGCTGGCATCAAAGTTACTTTCACTGGAAGGGACATAGTCTGATATTCGGGACAGAGGTTAATAGTTATGCTCACAACATGATTGAGGTAAAGCCGGGGGGATCAAATTCCGGGACCTTGCACTCTTATTTGCAGATGTATTCAACCCCGGCTCCTAATACACACGAGCTAAAACTGCAGCTATCGAGTAATGGGAACTCATTTATTAACAGCGGAAGACTAGGCATTGGCACAGCTACACCCGATCAGCTCTTAACCGTCAAAGGTAAGATCCACAGCGAAGAAGTAATTGTCGACCTCAACGTTCCCGGCCCTGACTACGTCTTTGAATCAACCTACAACCTTCCGTCGCTCGAGTCGGTCGAAACCTACATCAAAGCGAACAAACACCTTCCTGAAGTTCCTTCCGCAAAAGAAATGGAAGCCAACGGCATCAGCTTAAGTGAGATGAATATGATTCTGCTGAAGAAGGTGGAGGAGCTGACGCTGCATCTGATCGAGCAAAATGCCCGGATTAAAGAACAAGAGCTTGAGAATAGAAAGCAACGCAAGGAGATTGAAATGCTAAAGGAAAAGGAGTAACAATAATTTAGTAACGACTGCAGAAATGAAATATATTAATGTATTAGCGGTAGTGCTTTTGATAGCGAGTTGTCCTTCGCGAGTGTTTGCGCAGGTTGCGAGTGAAGTAGCCGTAACAGATTCACGCCTTTCAAACGATCCGCCGACGAACTTCAACGACGTGGTGAAATTTGATTTTAAGAAAAGTTTAACGGTTGGCCTGCCCACGTCAGCCTATTATTCCGGGGTAATGACATTCGCGCCGTGGTCGGACAATTCCGGAAATAAACATCATCAACTAGGATTCAATGAAGCAGGCTTGTTCTGGCGTACAGGTTTACCCACATCTACGTCGTGGGACTCGTGGCCCCAGACAAATAGCTTATTTGTCCTACTAATCCACTAATCATGTTAAGACTAATCATAAGCCTGACGCTAATCCTTTTTACATTACTGACTTCATTCGCGCAGAACTTGAAAGATGGAGTAGTTAATGTATTAATCAACGAAAATAATTCAAAAAGAAAATTGCATTCGGTTGTGCGATCTAACGGAAGAAATGTCGCCCAATTTGAACATTCAACTGCAAGGAAAATTTTCGACAAATATACTGTTACCAAATTTGAGCGAACCTACCCAGGAATTGAAAAATACAACCATCCACATTCGGCGATTTTGAGTAGATACTATACAATTGAGGGCAACTTTAACCGTGATAGAGTGATGTTTGAAATCTTAAAGGAAGGTGCCGATCTTTTCGAGGATGTTGAGCCGCTGACGGTGGACGAGGTGTCATTTATTCCAAATGACTACAACTTGCAAACATTTAGCAATGCTCACCTTGAGCAAATTCGCGGGCCAGAAGCCTGGGAGATAACCAAAGGAAGCAAGGATATTAAAGTCGCAATACACGATCCGCAGGGCTTTTATTTCAATCATCCTGATTACTTTAACAGTGATGGCACGCACAAAATGGTATACCGAGACGAATCCGCTTTTGACGAGTATTTTCCGATTAACGGCGGAAAATCTCATGGATTGTATGTTGCGACCACCGTCGCAGCCGCCACAGATAACCAGGAAGGGCTTAGTGCAATCGGATACAATACTTCATTAATGGCTTTTAATACCGGAGGTTATCAAATGATAAGATCATCGTATGATTACGGTGCGGATATTATTGTAGCCAGCTACACAAGCTCGTGTCAATGGTTTCAGTCAGAGCAATTAATGATCGATATGGTTCATGATAATGGAACAGTGATTGTGATCTCAGCCGGGAATGGTACTGCGAGAAAATATTGCCCATCTGCCGATGGTGAGTATAACGGGTTGCAATACCCTGCATCATATAATCATGTAATAAGCGTTGGTGGTGTTACCAAAGATGATTCTTACTTCTCAGGAAATGTTCATTTGACGTTCAATGCAGCAGTCGATGTTACTGCTCCCGGGTGGTCTGTTCCCGTCGCGACAATGGATTTTGACGCTAGCGGCAATATAGTTGGCTTTGATTACGGAACGTTGTCAGGAACTTCGCTTTCCGCCCCCATCGTAGGTGGGCTCGCAGCGCTTTTGTTGTCTATTGAACCTTCCATGAGCCCAGAGGTGGTGGAGCAAATTATCAAATCAACTGCTGTAAATATCGATAATAATCCTGGAAATGAAATTTTTGCGGGCAAAGCGGGAACAGGTAGGATTGATGCATTTGAGGCCGTCAATCGCGCTCGTGAATGTTTTGCATGTACCGAAACGCTTTCCCTTCCGTTGGACTTCGGTTGGATTGGGAACGTGTACCCCGACGTGGCATCTGCCTGTAAAATTGAATTGGACTATCCTGTGGACGCTGATCGGAACCTAAATTATTCAGCAACGCGCCAGATTGTTCTAAAGCCGGGATTCAGCACAACGTCTGGAAGTTCTTTGCAGTTAAGTATCAGCACAGAATGCGCTTTCGCGTCGTCAACACTTGCAAGGCATTCTGAAGTTAGTCACGAGACATATCAGGAGATGCTTTTGTCTGGAATAGTGAATATCCCGGAGGATGAGGTTGCTTCCGAAGAACCCTCGCCATATAGCAGTGTTCATCCTAACCCGGCAAGTAAGAATGTAGTATTGCGTTATCAAGTAATCGAGCCAGGTAATACAAGAATTGTCTTAAGGGACTTTTCAGGAAATGTAGTTGACGTTCTTGAGCCAAACCAATACAAGGAACCTGGTATTCATACTCGTCATCATGACATATCAGCGTTACCAAGCGGTATTTATTACTACACCATCACCTCATCCAATACGGTAAACATACTTCGCCTTGTTGTGGTGAAGTGACATAAATATGTAACATTAACCAATATGAAGATAGACCTTCTGTTTGTACTGCTTTTAACCCTGCACGCAGCATCTGCGACTGCGCAAACTAACCATGTTTCCCACATCCAAAACGGAACTCAGAATATAGTTGAATTTCGCGACAAGCAGAACAAACTGTTAAAGACTCTAGACCTGACAACTTCGAGTCCCTATATGAAAGCTACTACTAAATGGGAAAGGACATGGGGATCTTCACGGTTCAAAATATCTGCGAAAGAAGTACCGGAACTTGTTAATGGATTTTTTGATCGAAGCAATTTTCCAAAAGAAAGTACAAGTAAACTAAATCCGGAAGTTATAACGACTGCTTCAGATGTCGTTATAAGCAATCATCATGTTATTATTGCGGATCAACTTATGTTGTATGGTGTCGAAGGAGGATTAATCGGGGTTCGGTCTCAAGTGAAGGTGTATAATCGGGACGGAAATTTAATTGGCAGTTTGCCCGAAAACAATGAAGGTTATTACGAACCGGTAGTAACATCAGATGGGGAATATCTAGCTGCAAACTTCGGTGCGCTCACCGCGCATGTAGACTATACTTTAGTACCGCACGTAGGCTTCAGAGTTTACGATCTGAAAACAAATAAAATAATATTTGAATTGGGGAAAGCTGATTCGTCTTATGATGTGCTTTCTCCCGCTGTTCACAATGACATGATTATTCAGGTTTTGGATCTTAACAATGACCAGTATGAGTATTTCGTGATATTGCCGATGCAGAAGAAGATTTACAGAAAGGTTTTTTCGAGAGAAGAAGTGGGAAATTTTGTTCGTATTGAAAGCGACAAATTTATCCTTCGCGGTAGCGGTAACGTAGAGGTTCCGATTGAATTTGAAAAATCATTTACTAAAGATGTCCTCTAAGGATGAAAATTACATTATTTGTCTTATTGTTTTTTCTTTACGCATCCAGCTTTGCGCAGCTGCAAGTACGCGTTAAGGAATGTACTGATTGCCCGGATTTACCTGGAAACATGTCCGTTCCATCTGGCGGTTATTATGACTATGCTGATGACTTCACGGTCCTCAGCAACTCACATGTAGCTTCCGATTTCGGATCAAGAAGGTCGAATTCGCGGTGGCACATAGGTATCGACATGGCGCGCATTGGAGGAGACCAATCAATGGGAGATGCCATCTTCCCAATAGAAACAGGCACAGTCATCAAGGTGATAGGGGGTGATGGCAATTACAAAGTCATAGTAATTCGCGGTGCTCATCGCTTCGGATACGGACATATTTTTTTTAGTGGGAGCCCTGGTGCAGCGGGAATGCGTTCTGGTAACTTCATCTTGATGAAAATGAAAGCACCGCAACACAGCTACTATTGTATAATTTACGCCCCGCCGGGACAAAACCCGGTGGCATTTGGACCTGTTAATGGATATGTCAATCATCCATTATTAAACAATGGCGCCGATATAACGGTGACGAACCAGATTACCAACATAAATATTCCGGTGGCGCCGATGGGCGACAGCGGCAGCACAGACGTAAACGATTTTTCTGCACACGTACACCTATACAGCTTTCAAAATGATCCAGCTAATAATGATGTTGACTCTGGCTACCCGAGAGGGTATAATGCCACTTTTTTTAGAAATGCTAAAAATGCTTTAGAGTTTATTGATTACGATGCGCCATCATACCTGATCACGTTTCCTTCACGGCAAAACGGTAATCCGCAGATTGCATACCCTGGAACCAACAACTCATTCTTCCAGGTAAGAGCAAGTATGTACAACGCGGGCCAATTTGGGCCGGCGGGAGATGTCAAATATTCTAATGTAACAATGGATGTTGAAAAAGTTGAACTTCTTTTAAAAGGGGAAAATCAACCGGCCCCCGAGTTTAAGTTGATTAAAGGTAGAACCCTAGAGTCAAAGATACAGTATGGTGGAAGGCTTAATACTGACCGCTACCCATCGGTAAATTTTCCTCCTCACAATACGGGAACAATGGCGATAGATATCGGGAAGGGCGTGTCGGGAGGGATAGATCATGGCACCGGATCTATAACAAGAACAGGGATCGATCCATATGCCTATAATACACAGCCCTATGACGATTACTACTTCAGTGATTTTTATCCCAGGATTCATAAAGACGACAACTATTCGGGAGTAAATGCTCGATTTGCATCGATCAGTGATGAGGCGCGATATCCTGATGGTATTTATGACTACTTCGTTCGATTGACCACCGTTACCAATCAATTCCATAACAGTACATTCGAAAAGCTCACTATCGACAATTTCAGACCGTTTATAAAGGAGATTGTAATCCGAAAGGACAACGCAACCGGCGCGATGATATATCGAGGTTATTGGCAATGGAATGGAGCGCAGCTTTCTTTGTTCAAAGAGAATTACAATGACGCCACGCCAACAGACTATGTTTGGATAAAAGTGACAACAAGCGAGCCGATGGGATATACGGGTGTACTGATGCCGGTTGGAATAAACATACCTTCGGTCGATGGTGTTAACGTCTTCAGACAAATGAGCGCTATCGCCGATACAGATAATCGTGAATTCGAAATTACTTATAGCCCTATAGGCTCAAGCGGTGTGAAGAATATTAAACTTATCGGAGTGGATGTGGCCGGAAACGCGCTTGAGAGAATGCAAACTTCGCCTATTACACTTCCTATTCGTACGGCAGCCAATGCGTGGACACCAGCCCCAAATGCCGGTGACGACGAGAATCATTATTTTAATGCAGGCCCTGCCACCTGCGGTGAACCCGGCGGAAGAACTACTACTAGCGGAGGTTGTTTAATTGCTAACTTCAATGCCGATATTCGTCAAACATCACCAGGATCGCCAGTGGTCGTTACAAGTCTCGCTTCAGGTTCTGGCACTATTCAATACCTATGGAATTTTGGCGCAGGAGCATCCCCAGCGACGGCGACTACCGCAGGTCCACATTCAGTCACGTATACCTCGGCAGGTGATAAAACTGTAACACTCACCGTTACTGACAACAGTGGAACAGCAACAGCAACTAAAACAAATTATATCAATGTTGCAAATAGCCACGGTGCGGCGGATTTCACTGCATCGGCAACGTCCGGCCCCGGACCGCTGGTAACAAACTTTAGCGCAATTTATTCGGGAACAGCTACTAGTTGGGCTTGGAACTTTCCTGGAGGAAATCCAGCAACTTCTACATCGCAAAATCCAGTAGTAACTTATTCCAATTCTGGCACGTACAACGTTACCGTGGTTATCAACGGCTCGACCACAGTCACAAAAGCTTCATATATTAATGTTACTGCACCGCCTCCAATGACTGTAAGTATCAATCATTGTGATAATTATAATTTTTCAGGTTGTGACCAGAGCTATGATCAATACCAAGGAATCTATTTCAAAGCGAATGTTACCGGCGGTACACCCTATTATGACTACATGTGGACATTCGGTGACGGAGGAACAAGTCAAAGTATGGAGCCTTTGTATAGTTTTAATAGAGCCGGTACGTATAACGTCTCAGTGGCTGTAACAGATTTGGGCGGAACAGTTACAACTTCAAGTATTAATATAGTAATTGCCACTGTTATTCCGACCATAACCGCGAACTGGACGACAAGCGATAGCCATATTGTTGCAACTGATGGGCCAGTTGTGTTCACTGATGCCTCGACTGCGAACATAGACCTGGAACTGTGTCAGTATTATTGGGATTTCGGTGATGGAGCCTATCCACGGTACGCCTATTCGCGCGGGCCACATACGGTCTGTTACGACGATTTTGTTCCAAATAAAACAGTTTATCTGAGTGTTGAAGATCCCATAAACCGCAAGGGAAGCATCAAGAGGGCGGAGAATCATATTTTTGTAGATGCATCGAATATGGCGCATTGCGGTATTTCCCAGCCGCAGTGGAAAAAAGATCCGGGTGTGCGCTCGGATGGCATTATTGAACACTGCGCTTGGCCTAACGAGACAGTCGGCGTGAAGGATGGAACCTTAGCTAATCTTTTGTGTACCGACGGAACGTGGACTGAGTGTGCTTTTGACCCGGTCGATCCCTGCTTCAAAGACACATGGTTTGCATCGCATGGCGACATCTCATTGCGGAACAATAACAATACGTCTGTCTTTCGATTATGGGCTGCGGGGGACTACGATCATATGGAAGACAAGGTCCACAAGTCTTCCGAAGGTCTGGTATACCAACACACAACCACATTTAAACCAGGTTACAATTACAGGTTTTCTTTTTATGCGGCGAAATCTTCCGAAGAAGCCAGGCCTGTTCAAAATGTCGACCATCTGCGGTTTGCTTTGACAAAGGGGCTACAACCTTATACAGGTTGCGATGATGGAGATAATGCCTATCAACCACCGTCGTACGCCTATTCAATTTTTGAGCTTGGAAGCTTTGACAACGCGATAAGGTCCACGACGATGAAATGTTTTGAGGTGATATTCTATGCTCCGCAGAACTCGAATTTTGATCAAATTTGGATTCGTCCTGAGGTAGAACAAGCTTTTCTTGGCAACTTTGAGTTCAGTCCGCCTAGACACACGTGGGTGTTACTCGATAACTTCTCTTTGAGAACAGAAGGCGTCAGTGATTGCGCTGCGGACATCATGGTTTACAACACTACCCCGATTCAGGAAATATTTCAAGCGGGAGTATCGGTAAAAACGTCGGGAGCAGTTACTGTGGCGAATGGGATTACTTCAACCTTTAGAGCTGGCAATCAGATAATGCTAAAGCCAGGGTTTAGGGCCTCTCAGGGCTCTACTTTCAGTGCCTTGATCGGCGAGTGTACATTAAACGCTGGTAGAGAAGATGCGAATAGTGCAGGAGACGTTGATTCTTATCTCGTTAATAAGCGTGGAATAAACTCGGGAAAAGATTTTATAAAAGAGCCTAAAGGCCCTCCAATTTACTTAGCTGAAGCGAGGATTGAACTATTTCCTAATCCAGCGCGAAAGCAAATTACTTTGTCCTTGACTGGTTTTCCTGACGATAACTACGCATTGAAAGTAATTAATGTTTTAGGCGTTGAAGTCCATACCGAAATTTTTAAAAAGTCGGCTAACTCGCAGTTGGTTATTGACGTCGATAAATTCGGGTCGGGTTTGTATTACATCCAGATCATGTCAAGGAAAGGAATTCATACAAAAGAATTTATCGTACAATAGACAATAATAACGCAACGCGGAAAATGAAATCGGTTTGATTGACGATGAAAGTTTACAATGAAATGACCGATTTCAATGATAGTGAAAGCGAAAACAATTGAAAAACTTAGTCAGCTGAACTTACACTCGAAATGCAGGGCCTCTGGTGAACGCCCACAGAGGTAAATGAGGTCTATATTTCCGCTTTTCAATACCAACAAAAGGGCGATCGTTTGCTGGATGTTAATCCTTACGTGTTATACCGCGTGAGCGGAAAGATCTCGGCAGGCCTCGGTTGGGTTCAACGCTTTTCCATTTTCTCAGAAGGTGTCACGCCACGTGAGGTGATTGGGATGTATGGTCCACGTGCGACAGTAGATGTCGCGATCGGCAAGGGATTCCTTGTACATCTTGAATGGCTCTGTTCTATAAACTGTGTCAGTACAAAAATCAAATACTAGTTTAGTATTTTCAGGCTGTTGAGCAAAACGGACCCAGGCTCTGCTGGGAAGCAACCTGGGAAGGGATAGCTCAACTGACTGGAATGGTCTGAACGT
>DASPJN010000070.1:0-6512 GCA_035628595.1 Chryseosolibacter sp. | reverse complement strand
TCCTCGGTTTCATTTGCTTCATCGTCTGGTTTCAGGATTTCTTCCATTGACGTTTTTTCTTTCAGATGTTCCTGTACTCTGTCTGGTGTAATATCAGTTTTGTTCAATGGATTCTGAGGACTAACGGCGTCCGGTATGTTTCTTTTTGAATGTCTCATACGCCTGCATTTTTGTTATTGTTGATTATGCGTAAAAATCATGCCCCGCTCTGCTGGTCGCTGTAGATAATTTTTTCCTCATAGGCGTGGGAATATTTTCCTGCGCAAATTTCTTTTGAAGAGAACCGGGCGTATATGTACGTGAATGCAGCGCCAAAATAAATGATAAACGAGCAATAGAAAATGAACAGCAGTAATATTGCAAATGAAGCTGATGCGCCGAAAATTGAGGCGATTTGCGCGTTGATCAGAAACTTTCCAAGCGCGAATTTGCCGATGTAGTACAATACGGCAGTAAGAAATGCTCCATTGAACGCAACTTCCCACTCAACCCTGGCTTCAGGCAGCACTCTGAAAATGACAGTAAACCAAATCGTGATTGTGACAACCGAAAAGATTGCGTTTAGGAAACGGATGATGGCAATGCCAAAAGCTGGAACTATTGTTTGAAGATAATCTAGTGATATAGCGAGAATTGTATCGAGTGTTAGCGAGATGAGAAAGAATAAACCAGTCATTACGATCAAGGCGGCAAAAGTGGTGCGTTCACGAAACTGTTGCCTGACTGATGGGTAGACCTTCCTGATTCTCCACAACTTGTGAATATTTGCTTTTACAATGCTAAGCAATGTGGTGGATACGAACACAAAGAATAAAGCGCCAGCAATTGTCATCCACACATTTGTTTCAAATGCCATAAAGTTTTCAACGATTGATTCAATTTCATTTGCTGCTTTCACACCAACCGTAGATGCAAGCATTCCGAACATTTTATTAGCGATTTTGTCGGAAGTGAAATATAATCCAAACAGATTGACGAGCAGCAGGAATATTGGTGAAAGAGAAAATGTAGCGAAGAATGCGGTAGATGACGAAAGAATTAGTGGATCCGTTTGTCTGAAAAGATAAAACGCATCTTTAATTAACCGGGCAATATCATTAATTTTACCAGACGGCATGTGATATTTAGCCCGACTGCGGAAAACAACGTGCCGGAACATTTATTTTTTTTCTTTAACTGTGAATAAAATTAACCACCCGTAAGAATGATGAATGGAGCTTTTGCGGTTGCTTGCCTGATCTTGGTAACATCAGTGCCCTACAAGCCTGCATCAGAGTTTACTGTGAAGCTCGATTACAATTTCAAAGCCAGGCCTGCGCGCGATAACGCTACAGTAAAGTTCGACGAAACAAATTCCTCTTCTACAAACACGGGGATATTGCCTTATCTCGTAATAAACATCACAATTGATTCTTTGAATCATGGAGAAACGAGAGTTAAGATTTCGAGCAACCAAGACAGTAACGTGTTGATGAAAAAGGTTCGCCCGGGAAGCGTGGTTTCTGTTGACCTTGGCTTTACCGATGACGCGAAAGACGGAGTGACAGCCAATGAGTTCACAGTTTTTTTTCTTGATGCTAAGAAAAATGAAGTCAACAAGATTGTAATAAAGGTTGATGAGGAGGGAAACTTTTTTATCAATGAAGAGAAGCGAGGTAAATTCTAGCGTTTCTGTTAACCAGATGTTAAAATTTATCCGGCCGGCACCCTAAATTTCCTAATTACCCGTAAACTTGCAGGATAACCACTGAATAGATGAGAGGCTTTGTTCTTTGTTTGATCCTGTTAAACCCGTTCTTGTCTCACTCGCAATATGCAGAGCAGCCAGATGCGGCTTCCATACAACAAAGGTTAAAGAAACTTAATTTTCTTGGATCGGTGCTGTACATGGCAGCGCACCCTGATGATGAGAACACCCGTATTATTAGCTTACTTTCAAAAGGAAGATTAGCTACGACCGGCTACCTATCATTGACGAGGGGTGATGGTGGTCAGAATCTCATCGGTGCTGAGATACGTGATGAGCTTGGCGTAATCCGCACACAAGAGTTACTGGCCGCGCGCCGGATTGACGGTGGTGAACAATTTTTTACACGAGCCATCGATTTTGGTTTCTCAAAATCTGCCGAAGAGGCATTTGATATCTGGGGAAAAGACTCTGTGCTTTCGGATGTAGTTAAAGTTTTTCGTGAGTATCAGCCCGACGTAATTATCACCAGATTTCCGCCCGACGAGCGTGCCGGTCATGGGCATCATACCGCATCTGCAATACTTGCACATGAGGCGTTTGATCTTGCAGGGAACGGGCAGGCATATCCCGACCAATTGATATCTCTTGGTCCTTGGAAACCAATACGTCTTTATACAAATACAGGCAGGTGGTGGAATAAGGACATCAACGAGAAGACACCGGGTGTGTTGACGTTGAACGTTGGCGAGTACAACGCTCTGCTCGGAAAATCATACACCGAAATCGCAGCTAAAAGTAGTTCACAACATCGCAGCCAGGGGTGGGGGACTGCGCCGAATCGCGGATATCAAGCTGAGTTTCTTGAATACCAAAAGGGAGAGAAAGCAACCGACGATATTTTCGAGGGAATTAATACAAGCTGGTCGCGTCTTGACGGGGGTGACATAGTTGGAATGCTCGTTACGAAAACGATCGATGAATTTAAGATCAATAATCCTTCCGCTTCAATCCCCTCGCTGATAGAAATCCGCAAGGCAATTGCAAAACTTCCAGATAGTGTATGGAAACGTCGGAAGCTCGCTGAAGTTGATCAGCTGCTTCTTGATTGCAGTGGATTGTTCCTTGAAGCAGTTTCCGGAAACTTCCAGGGCGTTGCAGGAGACCAAATAAACCTCACAATGGATCTTCTTAATCGTTCGAATGAAGAAATCACTGTAAGCAAAATCACTGTGCCCAATCTTGCGTGGGACACTACGGCAACGCTTGATCTAAATTATAATGAAAAGGTATCGTTTAAAATAAAGAAAGCGCTGCTGAAAGACTTGCCAAATACCGAACCATATTGGTTAAGAGCCGAGCATGCGTTGGGTTTATTTGATGTTCGTGATGAAAGTAATATTGGGTTGGCGGAAAACCCGCCTTCGTTGAAAGCAACCTTTACAGTACACATCAACGGCGAGACTATTGATTTTGAAAGGCCCATAATCTACAAGTGGACGGATCGTGTAAAGGGCGAATTGTGGCGACCCTTCACGGTGGTGCCCGACCTTTTTGTTAATGCGTCTGAAAGTGTCATGATATTCAGTAATCAGCCCTCTAAGCAGCTTAACGTCGTGCTGCGCTCAAATGCATCGCGCACCCTGACAGGATCCTTAAAACTTATTTTGCCATCGGGATGGAAATCTGCGCCGGAGACATCAGCTTTTGAGATGCAAAGAGAGGGCGATGAGATCATCAGAACATTTGAGATTATTCCACCAGATAACCAGTCCGTTGGAAATGTCATGGTCATCGCTGAAATAGATAATGAAGTATTCAGCGAGTCAGTGAAATACATCATGTATGATCACATCCCGACACAGACACTCATGCCACGTGCCGAAGTGCAGGTTGTGAAGCTTGATATGAAAAAGGCAGGAAACCTTGTTGCGTACATTGACGGAGCCGGTGATGAAATTCCGGCCGCGCTTCGAAGCATCGGTTACGAAGTTTGGCAAATGAAGAACGAGGAGATCACGCTTGAAAACCTCCGTAAGGCAGATGCTGTGATTTTTGGTATACGAGCCTTAAATACCAATACGCGCCTTCGCTATTTCATGAGCGATGTACTGACGTATGCCAAACAAGGCGGCACCGTTATCATGCAGTACAATACGAGCAACGGACTGCAACTCGATAATTTTTCACCGTTCCCGCTTACGCTTGGACGAGACCGCGTTACAGATGAAAACGCTGAAGTACGTATACTGAAACCTGACCATCCTGTCTTTAATTACCCCAACAAGATCACAACAGAAGATTTCAATGGCTGGGTACAAGAGCGTGGATTGTATTTCCCTTCGACATGGGGGAAGGAATTTGAAACGCTTTTATCGATGAATGATCCAAAGGAATCTTCGAAAGAAGGCTCGCTACTGATTGCTCCTTACGGGGATGGCTATTTTATTTATACAGGGCTTTCCTTTTTCCGCCAGTTGCCTGCAGGTGTGCCTGGCGCGTATAAACTGTTTGCAAATCTTGTGTCGTTGGATCAAACGCCAAAAACAGAATCGGAATTACCGAAGTCGAAATCAAGATCAAAGGGTAAGTGATCATGGAGAAACAACAACCTCCGTTGCTTAAGTCCTGGCGATCCTGGTATTTGCTTGTGCTTGCTGTGCTCGTCGTCCAGATAATTTTGTATTACTTGTTAACGCACGCGTACGCATGAACTATCTCGATTGGATTGTCCTGATTGCGACAATTGCATTCATCGTTTTATACGGCACGTGGAAAACCAGGGCGACGCAGACGGTGGATGGATTTCTTCGTGCAGACAATTCGATGAAATGGTGGATGGTGGGCATATCCATTATGGCAACACAAGCCAGTGCCGTGACATTTCTTTCCACACCGGGTCAGGCAATTGAGGATGGAATGCGTTTTCTGCAATTCTACTTTGGCTTACCGCTTGCGATGGTGATCATATCGGTAACAATGGTTCCAATCTATTATCGCCTAAAAGTCTATACAGCCTATGAATATCTCGAGACACGTTTTGATCTGAAAACGAGGACGCTTGCTGCGGGATTGTTTCTCATCCTGCGCGGGTTGTCGGCGGGAATCACGCTTTTTGCGCCATCACTCGTCTTGTCGACAATCCTCGGATGGCCCATAACCATCACTACGATTTTCATCGGAACGTTGGTGATTGTGTATGTGGTATCCGGCGGATCAAAAGCCGTGAGTCTTACGCAACGTTATCAAATGGCTGTTATCATGGGGGGCATGTTGCTCGCCGGCGTACTGGCATACAGGCTGTTGCCCGAAAATATTTCATTTGGCGACACCGTCAGCATAGCCGGGACGTTGGGCAAATTGAATCTTGTTAATCTTGAATTCAATCCAAACGACCGTTATAACGTTTGGTCGGGTTTGATTGCAGGTACGTTTCTGTTCCTTTCATATTTCGGAACCGATCAGTCTCAGGTTGCCCGTTATCTGGGCGGATCATCAATAACCGAAAGCCGGCTGGGTTTGCTTTTCAATGGTCTGCTCAAGATCCCGATGCAGTTCGTCATCCTCTTCATCGGTGTTCTGGTATATGTGTTTTACCTGTTCTTTCAACCACCGGTCTTTCATAATCAGGTGCTGCGTGACCGGGCGCATGACACTAAGTATGGTCAGGCGATCGAGCGTATCGAAGAAGATTACTCAACCGTATTCAAAGAAAAACAGGAAGCTGTTGAAAATCTTGTGACTTCAATTCAGCAGGACAACAAAAATAAAATTGAACATTACAAAAAACAGGTTCTTGATTTTCAGTTGAAAGAGAATGCTTTGAAGGATTCGGTCCGGACCACGATCGCCGCGGCAATTCCCGGAGCGAAGACGCAGGATCGCGACTACATATTTTTGAACTTTGTCCTGTCGAATTTACCGCATGGTATCATTGGGTTACTCCTTGCTGTTATGTTTTCGGCAGCAATGGGTTCAATGGCCGGAGAGCTTAATGCGCTCGCTTCGACGACTACAGTTGATATTTATAAACGGAGCATCCGTAAAGGGATTAGTGATCGCGGTACTTTAATAGCATCGCGTGTATTCACAATAATGTGGGCAGTGCTTGCAATGATCTTTGCGATGCTCGCAACATTTGCGGAAAATCTTATTCAGTTTGTAAATATTGTCGGCTCCTTGTTTTATGGGACAATCCTCGGAATCTTCCTCGTTGCATTTTACATCAAATACGTAAAGAGCAACGCCGTTTTCTGGGCAGCGATATTAGCAGAAGCGATTGTGATTTATTGTTTTGCTTACACCGACATCGCGTTTTTGCTATATAACATCATCGGTTGTCTGGCGGTGATTATTATCTCGACGTTGTTCCAATTGCTGCTTCCTTCGAAGAAATAGCGGCATACCCGGGCTGGCTTAGCGCGTTCGCCATGATGGGCCTTAAACTTAAGTTTTTATGGAACATGATAAAGTGATTTATACCGACGGTCGCGATGTGACCGTTACGGATTCCACACTGAAAGTGCGTAACCACGCTTACAAAATCAGCGGCATTACGCGTTCTACGTTTTGGCCGATCAGACCAGAGAGATGGCCTGCAAGCCTTCTCCTGTTATTGGGAATAGGTTTGGCTATTTTGCGGGTGGATGGGTGTTATACCCACAACGATAGGGCTGGATACAAGCAATGGCTCTGTTACAGGTAACATGCTCGCACTTTGGGCAGGGCTTGCATTATTTTTAGTTGGTGCAATTGCGCTGGCAGTAAGCCGGGAGAAGTATGCAGTGCGTATTGTAACTGCTGAAGGCGAAAAGGATGCGGTGGT
>DASPJN010000069.1:0-2586 GCA_035628595.1 Chryseosolibacter sp. | reverse complement strand
TTCTTCCGGTATGTCAATGTGAAACGTAGTGGGCAAAATATTGGCTTGCGACTTAGTCGTTATCGGTTTGATGCCGGGAATGATCGGAACATTGATTCCAGCGGCTTTACACTTGTCGACGAAGTCAAAATACTTTTTGTTATCGAAGAACATCTGCGTGACGATGTATTCAGCGCCGAGATCAACCTTTAACTTGAGGAACTTCAGGTCCGTCTTCAGGTTGGGCGAAGCGAAATGTTTTTCAGGATAGCCGGCTACGCCCACACAGAAATTGGTCGGTGCACTGTTTAGCAGATCTTCTTCCAGATATTTTCCCTGGTTCATTTCCACAACCTGCGTCAAAAGCTCGGATGCATACTTATGTCCATCGGGCTCGTGTACGAAACGTCCTTCGTTTTTAATGCCATCGCCCTGCAATACCAACACGTTGTCAATGCCGAGAAAGTGAAGATCGATCAGCGCGTTTTCAGTTTCCTCTTTGTTAAATCCACCACAAATAATGTGTGGAACTGTATCGACCTTGTAATGGTTTTGTATCGCCGCGCAAATGCCTACCGTACCCGGGCGCTTGCGAGTGGAACGTTTTTCGAGCAAGCCGTTTTCCTTTTTCTTGTAAATATATTCCTCCCGATGGTAGGTAACATCGATGAACGGAGGTTTAAACTCCATCAGCGGATCCATGTTATTAAACAGGTTCTTGATATTTTCTCCTTTCAACGGAGGAAGGATCTCAATTGTAAAAAGCGTTTTACCTTCGGCGCGCTTTATATGATCAACAACTTTCATTTTCTTATTTGTGGGGAAATAAAATCAATTTTCGTAAGAAAGGTTCGGGGCAAGCCAACGTTCTATCTGTTCAACAGACATTCCCTTACGTCTCGCATAATCATTGACCTGGTCTTTCTCAATTTTTCCAAGTCCAAAGTATTTTGACTCCGGGTGAGAGAAGTAAAAACCGCTGACCGCAGCAGCGGGATACATGGCAAAAGATTCCGTTAAACGGATGCCCGTTTTCTCTGCGTCGAGCAACTCAAATAACAATTTTTTCTCCGTGTGATCCGGACATGCAGGATAACCCGGTGCGGGCCGGATACCATCGTATGTTTCAGCGATCAACTGATCATTCGACAGGTGTTCATTGTGCGCATAGCCCCATAGTTCACGTCGTACTTTTTCATGTAAACATTCCGCAAAGGCTTCGGCCAGCCGGTCAGCCAACGCTTTGGCCATTATTTCGGAATAGTCATCATGATTTGCTTTGTGTTTCGCAATCAGCTTTTCCAACCCCAGCCCCGCCGTTACAGCAAACATGCCGAAGTAGTCTTTTCCCTTTTCAGGCGAAATAAAGTCTGCGAGGCAAAAGTTCGGAAGATTTTGTGCTTTCTTATTCTGCTGGCGCAGGAAGTGGAAACGTGTAAACGGATCTGCATCGTTCTCGTCGCGGTAAAGATTTACATCGTCACCATCCGCTGATGCCGGATAAAATGCAACAACACCACTGGCAGTCAAACTATTCTCGCGAATGATCTCATCAAGCATCACGTTCGCGTCATCATAAACCTTTTTGGCCTCCGCTCCTACTACCGGATCTTCAAGAATCCCGGGAAATCTTCCGGCCAGCATCCATGTCTGGAAGAATGGTGTCCAATCAAGATACTTGCGGAGTTCTGCTAAAGGATAGTTAACAAACTCTTTCCTTCCGATGAATGATGGTTTCGTAAACTTCGTCGCCTGCCAGTCAATCTGCGTTCTGTTCTTGCGTGCATCCGCAAGTGTAATGTAGGTCTTCGCCTGTTGTCGCGACGCGTGATCGATGCGCATGGCGTCGTACTCCTTCTTAACATTAGCCTGAAATTTGTCGCGCGTTTCCGGATTGATCAACTCTGTGGCTACCGGCACAGACCTTGACGCATCCAGCACATGTACGACCGGACCATGATAAACAGGATCAATTTTTACTGCGGTATGAATCCGCGAAGTGGTGGCTCCGCCGATCAGCAGTGGCAATGTTAGCTTTTCGCGTTGCATTTCCTTTGCTACGTGCACCATCTCATCCAGTGACGGCGTGATCAGCCCGCTAAGACCAATGATATCTACCTTTTCGCGCTTCGCTGCCTCGATGATCTTATCCGGAGGCACCATCACACCAAGATCAACGATGTCGTAGTTATTACACGCGAGTACCACACCGACAATATTTTTTCCGATATCATGCACGTCTCCCTTCACGGTGGCGAGCAGAATTTTTGCAGCAACCTTGTCCGCCGTTCCATTGAGCCTTTTTTCTTCTTCGAGATATGGCGTCAGGTAGGCCACGGACTTCTTCATCACGCGCGCGCTCTTCACCACTTGCGGAAGAAACATTTTTCCAGCGCCAAACAGATCTCCCACCACATTCATCCCGGCCATCAAAGGCCCTTCGATGACATGCAGCGGACGACCATATTTCTGACGTGCTTCCTCTGTGTCTTGATCAATAAAATCGATGATCCCTTTAACAAGCGCATGTGTTAACCGATCTTCAACCGTACCTTTTCTCCATTCGTCTTCGAGTTCCTTTTTCTTTGCAGAGCCTTTTACAGTTTC
>DASPJN010000068.1:0-31396 GCA_035628595.1 Chryseosolibacter sp. | reverse complement strand
TGGATGACCAGTATGATGTCACCGTCAACGTTGAAGGTGGTGGTGTTAAAGGCCAGGCCGAAGCAGTTCGTTTGGGTATCGCCCGCGCCCTGGTTGAAATTAACGCCGAAGTGAAACCTGCATTGAAGAAGGATAGACTTCTGACCCGCGATTCGCGCATGGTTGAACGTAAGAAACCAGGCAGAAGGAAAGCAAGAAGGAAATTCCAGTTTAGCAAGCGTTAATCGAAAGAAGAGAATGGCTGAAAAATTAACATATCAGGATCTGTTGGATGCAGGTGTACACTTTGGTCACCTTACCCGTAAGTGGAACCCAAAGATGGCGGAGTACATCTTCATGGAAAACAACGGTATCCACATCATCGATTTGAACAAAACGCTGGCTCGCCTTGATGAGGCAACTTTCGCACTAAAGAACATTGTTCGTTCAGGTCGTAAGATCATGTTCGTAGCAACGAAGAAACAGGCGAAGGACATTGTAACGGATGAAGCAAAGCGTCTTAACATGCCGTTCGTAACTGAGCGCTGGTTGGGTGGTATGCTGACAAACTTTGCCACGATCCGCAAGTCTTTGAAGAAGCTTTCTCAGATCGAAAAGCTGATGAAAGACGAGGCTTTCAACAACCTTGCAAAGCGTGAGCGTCTTTTGATCACACGTGAAAAAGCCAAGCTTGAAAAATTGCTTGGCGGTATCACGGATCTTAACAGATTGCCTGCAGCTCTTTTTGTTATCGACGTGAAGCGTGAGCATATTGCTGTTACTGAAGCGCAGAAATTAAATATTCCTGTATTTGCATTGGTTGATACGAATTCTGATCCTTCAGTTGTTGATTTTCCAGTGCCGGCCAACGACGATGCTTTCAAGTCAATTTCTATTCTTACAAAACACATCGGCAAAGTGATCGAAGAGGCTCTGATGGAACGTAAGAAGGATAAAGAAGAAGCAGCTCACAAGAAGGACGAGGAAGAAAAGAGAAAAGTTGACGAAACTGTCGAGCAGACAAATTCATAAGCTGATGTCAGTCCGCCGCTGCGGATACGAAGTCATCATTAACGAAAATAATGTACTGAACATCGGCCCAACGCCGGTGTTTAGTTTTTTTAAGGGTAGTTAAAACATTCAAAAATCGAGAATCATAAATCATAGGAAAATGTCAGCAATTTCAGCACAAGATGTAAACAAACTCCGCCAAATGACTGGCGCTGGTATGATGGATTGTAAGAAGGCCCTTGCCGAAGCCAACGGAGATTTTGAGGCCGCCATTGAGATACTCAGAAAGAAAGGACAGAAAGTTTCTGCATCGCGTTCAGACAGAGAAGCCAGAGAGGGATCTGTTTTTATAAAGGTTAGCGACGACAAGAAGGAAGGTTTTCTCATTGCGTTGAATTGCGAAACGGATTTCGTTGCAAAGAACGAAGAGTTCCAAAGCTTAGGGAAGCTGATTGCTGAAACAGCATTTAAAGTTAAGCCTGCTACCAAGGAAGAGCTGATGGCACAATCTGCCGGATCGCTTACAATTAACGACAAGATTGTTGAGCTTGTTGGTAAAATTGGAGAGAAGATCGAAGTGAGCGAATACGTTCACATGAAGGGAGAAGCAGTGGTTCCTTATATCCACGCCGGATCAAAGCTTGGTGTACTTGTTTCATTGAAAGGTGTTAATGGTACAGACGTTACGGATGCAGGCAAGGATGTTGGTATGCAGATCGCGGCAATGAATCCTGTGGCTGTTGATGAAAAGTCTGTTGACAAAACAACAATCGAAAAAGAACTGGAAATCGCGAAAGCACAGATCCTTGCAGAGGGTAAACCTGAAAATATGGTTGAAAAAATCGCTCAGGGCAAACTTCAGAAGTTTTTCAAAGAAAGCACGCTGATGCACCAGGCTTTCGTTAAAGATAACTCTAAGACCGTTGCTCAATACCTTGATTCGGTAACGAAAGGCCTTACCGTAGCTGAATTCAAGCGCGTGTCAATTGGCTAGAAAAAGTTTTTCATCAGAAAGAAAGGCTGCCTTTTGGGTGGCCTTTTTTTTTATTTTTTCGTATTAAACGTATGCTCAAATCAATTAATCCTTTTAATCAGTCCCTTGTTGCAGAATACCAGATGGATACTGCCGAAAGCGTTGACAGGAAATTGAAAAATGCCATGGAAGTGTTCGTGCGGTGGCGCAAGCTTTCGTTCAGCGCTCGGACAGATTTAATGCTGAAAGCAAAAGAAATCTTAGTGCTCAACAAGGAGCAATACGCCAGGATCATTTCAATTGAAATGGGCAAAGTACTGCATGAGTCAATTGCCGAGGTCGAGAAGTGTGCAGAAGTGTGTGGATACTTTGCAATGAATGCTGAGCAGATGCTCCGTGATCATATCATTCAGACTGAAGCCATCAAAAGCTTTGTTGCATGGCAACCGCTTGGCCCGGTACTGGCAATTATGCCATGGAATTTCCCTTTCTGGCAGGTTTTCAGATTTGCAGCTCCTGCATTGATGGCCGGAAACGTTGGAATGTTAAAGCATGCAAGCAACGTAACAGGATGTTCACTCGCTATTCAATCGGTGTTCCGCGAGGCTGGATTTCCTGACGATGTTTTTCAAGCCCTACTTGTCGGGTCAAAGGATGTTGAGAAGATCATTGAACGGGGTGAGGTTATGGCAGTAACATTGACCGGAAGCGAATATGCGGGTACACAGGTTGCTGCAGCTGCGGGAAAGAATCTGAAGAAAACCGTGCTGGAACTAGGAGGAAGTGACCCGTTCATCGTATTAAAGGATGCGGATATTAGTCATGCAGCTAAGATTGGAAGTCAGTCACGCATGCGGAATGCCGGGCAGTCTTGCATCGCAGCAAAACGATTTATTGTCGTTAAGGAAGTAAAGGATGAGTTTGTTCAGAAAATGATTGAAGAGGCGAGCGCATTGAAACAAGGTGATCAATTTCTTGCTGAGACCACCACCGGCCCGCTTGCCCGGCTGGACCTCGCTATCGATGTTGAAAAACAGATGCTGAGCACTATTAAAAAGGGTGCAAGTCTTTTGATCGGTGGACAACGCAACGGTTGCAATTTTGTTCCGGCTGTCGTTGATAATGTAAGTCCCGGAATGCCCGGTTTTGATGAGGAATTGTTCGGGCCTGTCGCGAGTATCATTATTGCAAAGGACGAGTCCGATGCAGTGCGGTTAGCCAATCAAAACAGGTATGGACTGGGGGCCTCGGTATGGACGCGGGACAGAGAGCGGGGGGAGCGTGTCGCGAGGGAGATTGAATCAGGAAATGTTTTTGTTAACTCATTGATGCGTTCCGATCAGCGTCTTCCTTTCGGCGGCATCAAGAAGTCAGGCTATGGCAGAGAACTTTCCGAACTTGGAATCAGGGAGTTCATGAACCCGAAAACTATTTTTATTGCATAATGTAACCAAGACTACCGCAATAACGTACATCCGCATAATTCATCCAATCGAACCATGGATATTGTCATGTAACATCAGCCTGCCTGACCTGGAGTTGGGTATGCTTTTCAGATCACTGCGAATGCAGTGAGGCTGAATTCATTTCTTTATTTCCCAACCAACAAAATGATGTTTAAATGACAATCTCTAAAAGAATCAGTTCTACATATACACTATTCAAGCAAGCCATTCGTGGTGAAGATCAGGATTACACTGCGATTAGCATCGATAAGGCAATCTTTCTTCTTTCCATTCCCATGATCCTTGAGATGCTGATGGAGTCATTGTTCGCCGTTGTCGACGTGTTTTGGGTCAGCAAGCTGAACGACAATGATGCCGTTGCAACGGTGGGGCTGACCGAATCAGTTCTTACATTGATCTATTCGCTTGCAATTGGCTTAAGCATGGGCGCAACTGCAATGGTAGCGCGAAGAGTGGGTGAAAAAGACATTGATGCAGCCCGGGTGGCTGCAGTTCAGGCGCTTATTCTTGGGGTTATAATTTCGATTGTGATTTCAATCACAGGATTGATCTTCGCGGAGGATATTCTTCGTGTAATGGGCGCGAGTGAAAGCCTGATCTCTAATAACTCAGGTTATACCCGGTGGATGCTCGGCGGTAATATCACGATCGTGATGCTGTTTCTGATCAATGCTGTATTCAGGGGGGCCGGCGACGCATCACTTGCCATGCGATCATTGTGGCTCGCAAACATCTGTAACATTATTCTGGGACCGATATTCATTTTTGGCTTCTGGTTTATTCCTTCTTTTGGTGTTGAAGGCGCAGGCATTGCAACCACGATTGGTCGGGGCATTGGTGTTCTTTATCAGTGTTATCACTTGTTCAAAGGCAAAGGCCTAATAAAAGTTTCATTGGGCGATTTCAAACCCGACTGGGGTATCATCAGGCGATTGTTAAATGTTTCTGCAGGCGGAGCAGGACAGTTCCTCATTGCATCTGCGAGTTGGATTTTTTTGGTGAGAATATTGTCAACGTTCGGTAGTGAAGCCGTAGCGGGATACACCATAGCAATCCGCCTTATCGTTTTTGCGATCCTTCCGGCATGGGGAATGGCTAACGCTTCGGCTACACTCGTTGGGCAAAACCTTGGGGCGGGCCATCCCGACCGTGCGGAGAAATCGGTATGGCGGTCTGCTTTTCTAAACATGATATTTTTGGGAATCGTGACGATTGTATTTCTTGTTTTTGCGCAGCCGTTGTTGTCATTTTTCTCGACAGATCCGGAAGTGTTGCGGAATGGAGTGCAGTGTCTGCAGATTGTTGCGATGGGCTACATATTTTATGCATACGGAATGGTGATCAGCCAGTCTTTTAACGGTGCAGGCGACACGCTCACGCCGACAATTATCAACCTGTTCGGGTTCTGGTTTTTCCAGATCCCATTGGCTTACGTGCTCGCGATAACATTAAATTTTGAGACCACGGGTGTTTATGCAGCAATTTCAATCGCCGAGTCAGCTATAGCGATCGTCGCGATTCTTATTTTTCGAAAAGGCAGGTGGAAACAGACAAAAATATAGTTTAGAGAGGAGGCTTAGGCCTCCTTTTTATTGCCAGGTTAAATAATCGATGCGTTTTCATGGATTGCCTTGATTTTTCTATGTGTATTGCGAACACAACAGTGCTTTCTTTTATTGTTCAGTGTCATTGCCAGGTTTTTATTTTTGCAGAAGGGACGGAGTTGGAATTATTAATTTCTCAAGGAACATAAAAACTAATCTTGTTCTAATGCAAGTCACAATGATTTGCAGTATGCCTGATATTTATTGACTATCAACAATTTAAGTTTTAGATGGTATACTTAATTGATGCATCAATCCGACTTGGTAGGTCAAGATACCTATTTTTTTACTCACAGGTCAACAAAAAAGTATTTTATCCGTACAACGTGTCGAACGATGTCGCCTATCTATACCGTTGTAAGTATACTATATTTGCGCTTGCACTTAACCCCACAGAAATGCAATTGAACATTCACGCAACGACATTGCTACCGGTTGCGACAGTCTGCCACATCTCATGTCTGTGGAATCTCATCAACTCTTTGAATTTTAACTCAACTACTAATAGACGATGAAAATTTCTATCAAATCGATTGCAGCCATTTTTATGGCAATGATCATCTGGACAGGATGTATCGAAACAGAGGTCGCACCAGAAATAAAAGAGCTTAGAGAAGCACAGGCAGCCTATCTGAAGGCCAAGGCGGATCTCGCCGCAGCAGAAGCACAGGCTCAGCTCATTCAAAATACGTTTGATCAGGCGATGAACGATATAGCATTGGCAGCCGCGAATGATGCGTTACGTGAACAGGTAGCTGCGACTAACGTGGCATTAAAGGAAGCCGAGGCCGCCTTGCAGACTGCTGAACTTGAACTTCAGGAATCCATTGCTGCTCTGGAGAAATTTATTGCTGAGCAGGGTATCGAAGACGCAATGGAGTATCTCATGGAATACGAAGCCGCTGCGAGCTTGCTGAACGCGCTGGTGGCTGATGAACTGGTTGCCCAGGCCGAACTAAACAAAGCACAGATGATCCTTGATAATCCTAATTCCTCATGGAAAATTGATATGGATTATTACCAGGATCAGTTGGATCAGGCCGGAGCAAGATTAGTTGCCGAACAAGCCCTTCTTGTTTCATTGGAGGCCGCTGTTGATCCGTCCCAATTTGATTCGCAGATCGAAGAGGCCCGTACTATGATGGCGGAAGCGGAAGCAACGATGACAACCACTGAAAACAACGCTGAAGCAAAAACGGTTGAAGCTGACCTCGCATACGATGGATGGGATAAGGCGTATGACTTAATCAGTAACTATACTCAACTTGAGAGCTCACTTATCTTCGAAGAACAGGATATACTCGAGGCTCAGGAAGATGTGACGTATGACCAAAACCAGATATCTCTTCTGGAGGATCAGATTGAAGTACTTGTGCAAAACCTGGCAGATGCGCAGGCCGCCCTTGAGCCTCTTGAGGCCAGACTTGCAGATTCAGTCGCTAAGACTTCATCGCTTTACAACATCTATCTTGCCGCGCAGTCAGCATACGAGATCGCGCAAAATAACTATGAAGCAGACAACTCTCAGGAAAATCTTGACGCGAGAGATGAAGCCCTTGACGCTCGTGACAATGCATACGACGCTTACCTGGTTGCACAAAATGGCTTAAGTACAATTGAGGCAGCTAGAAACGATGCCTATAACCAGGTTAACAACGCACAGTGGCAATTAAACAGCGCTAACGACAACCTCGTCGCGTGGAATGAAAGTTTGATTGAAGGTCAAGCTTTCCTACAGGAAGAAATCGAAGAGCGTAATTCTGTTCAGGCGCAACTGTCAGCCCTTGAACCAGCATACACAGACGCACAGGAGAATATTGCTACACTTTATGCAAACGCACTCGCGCTTGAGGTTGAGGCTGACGCAATCTGGAACGAGTACTGGTATGCATACTACGAATACTGGAACCTCAGCGATCTTGTATACTACCTGCAGAACAGTGCCAATAACCTGGAGTTGATCATTGAGAACCAAAAGGATGAAATTGCAGAAGTGAGAGAAGAGGTAGCATATTTCGAGGAGCTAATGGAAGACGCTCAAATTGACGAAGCTGAACAGCAAGCGTATGTTGCATACCTCACGGCTGAGCTGGAGAGAATTCAAAATGAAATTGAAGCGCAGCAAGCTGTTGTAGACAGAATCAAAGCTCTTCTCGACGCAGCATTGAACGGATAATATTTAGGATACTTAATAAGTACCCGGTTATACACCGGGTACTTTTACAAAATTGATTACTAATCCTAATGAGATCTGAAGAGCATGAAAAAAATTACAATTATAGTATTGACGCTGCTGACCATAGGTAACTTTGCATTTTCACAAGATAGCAGCACGAATGGGAGTTCAGGATATTTTGGGCCGCAGCGTGGCGACATCAGTGTTGCAGTTCTTTTTGGTCGTGGCAATTTTCTTAACGCCGGCCTTACGGTGCCTTCGGCCCCAACGCCAAGTTGGACAGTGCCAGGCTCGGCGCCTTACGCGAACACAGTTGATCCGAATGAAAATCCGGTAACCAATATCGTTGGTGCAGAGATCAGGTATTTCCTGTCTGGCAACCTTGCGCTGAAATTGAGCGGTGGAGCGATAATGAGAAACACGCCTTCGCAGGCAAACGTACCGGGTTACATCGACCCAAGTACGCCGAACAGTGGCTGGATACCAGCCTATGCGTCAGTCGAAGCTGATAACCGTCTTGATGCGAATGTAAATCTCGGTTTGGAAAAACATTTCACCACCAGGTACAACCGATTATTTCCATATCTCGGTGTGACGGTGCCTTTCTACTATGCAAGGCGCACATTATACGACCCAACAATTATTTATCCCGACCCAACAGCTCCGGATCCGGATGATCAGGTTACGGTTGATGTTGGTACGCGAAGCGCTGAGATCGTGGGCTTAGGCGGACAGTTGGTTGCAGGTGTTGACTACTACCTGATGGAAGGTTTGTATTTCGGATTCGAGCTGAAGCCTGTTTCCTACGTTTATGCGTATAGCAACAAGGTTGCTGCGCCGGGACTTGAATCAGCAAAAGCCGACAACTCAACGATCTCGTTTTTCTCGCAAACGTTTATCAAACTCGGATTCAGGTTCTGATTCCGATAAGCATAACAATAAGCCATGGAATTTTCTTTGGCTTATTTGTTTTTCTTCCGGAATGCTTCGTTGAAAGCATTCTTTAATTCCTCACCCGCCTTCTTCAGGCTGGTTTCAACTTCTTTCCAGCGATCTTTATCCTCGGCTTCTTTCTTAAGCCGCTCGGCCGACATCTTCAACTCCCGGTATTTATCTTCAAATTCGGCTTCAAGTTTCTGCGCTGCTTCATTTAACTCAGCGACAAAATTGTCAATCTTTTTACCAAAAGTCTTAAACGACTTTTCGTTTTTTCTTTCATCCTGCTGCTGCATAATGTTTTTTCTAAGGTATGAATTTAGATACGTGCAGAACAAAATGAAAGGGTATGGGGCTGAATTCTGACGATCCTGTGAAATTCATTAAGGAAATGCTCGAAAACAAATCGACAGCGAAGCAGACGACGTACAAAAATATTCTCTATGCTTTTTCAGTTCTGACGAGTGAGGCCAGGGCGATAATTGGTGATCTCAAGCGACGCATTAATCCGGCTGATCCTGATGTTACAATTGACTTCAACCTTATTAATCAGAACGAGTTTGATATCAAACTCGCAGGTGATATGCTCATTTTTGTGATGAACAGCAACATTGTGACTTTTGAAGATTCGCATCCAATTCTTAAGAATGAATACATCATCGAGCGCGATGTGAATCGATACTTCGGGCAGGTAATGATCTATAACTTCATGTCGGATTCTATGAAGTACAATCGTATGAATGATCCGGGATACCTGCTCGCACGACTAATGATCAATCACGAGAATCGATTTTTCATCGAAGGCGAGCGCGAGTTGTCTGAGTTTAACAATATCTCCAACGAACCAATTACGGATGACATTCTCGCGTACTTGGTAAAGGTCGTGCTCAAGATGGCGATTGAAAATGACCTTGTGGCTCCTTCATTTACAGACGTGAAGTCCATCACGCTCAACCAAAAGAAAGACCACACGATGGAAATGGGCGGAGCCCATAAAATCGGATTTCGCATGAGCTACGAAAATAAGACTGAAGGTTAGTATCTTTTTCTTTATTTTTATAGTTGGCCATAACCGCATTGCTGTGAAAACAAAATCTTTCGTTATACTCGTCCTGGCATTTATCCTTTTTGTCGCAGACGGTTGTGCTTCGCACAATCGTAATAAAAAGAAGTTGAAACCGGGTAAGCCGATACCGTGTCCACTGAAAGATTGCTGATGTTATAAATTCTCGACGTAAATAATCGATAGCTTATGAATCTGAAAAAGATCGTGATTGCCATTGATGGCTACTCTGCTTGCGGAAAAAGTACAACCGCTAAAGAGGTAGCAAGTATTCTTGGTTACCGGTACATTGATACAGGTGCCATGTATCGGGCAGTTACTTTATATTTTCTGGATCATCATGTCTCACTTACTAATCCGAAGGAGATAAACAAAGCTTTGGACGGCATAACGATCGCGTTCAAGGTTAACTCCAAAAATGTCAGCGAAGCCTATCTTAACGGGCTAAATGTGGAGAAGGAAATCCGGAAAATGCGGGTGTCAGAATTTGTAAGCCAGGTAAGTACCATCAAGGAGGTACGACATGCAATGGTTGAACAGCAACGACGTATGGGAAAAGAAAAAGCGGTGGTGCTTGATGGACGCGATATCGGTACTGTTGTTTTTCCTCAAGCGGAATTGAAACTTTTCATGACGGCACAAGTGCTGGTTCGCGCCTTCCGGCGACAAAAGGAATTGCTTGAAAAGAACCAGCTCGTGGATCTTGACGAAGTTATTGACAACATCCTTCAGCGCGATAAGATCGATACGACTCGTGTTGAAAGCCCGTTGCGGCAAGCAGACGATGCTACGGTCATCGATACAACTCACATTACCATCGACGAACAGGTTGATGAGGTAGTTCGGATGGCAATGGCAAAAGTTTTTGTTAGGTAATTCATTTAACCTGCCTTATCCTTTATAACTTTCCGGCATGAATGGTTTAGCCGGCCGGATTATCCGATACTTTTTCAGTGGAACACTCTTTATTGTCCCGCTGGTCGCGACCGCCTATTTCATCTTCGTATCGTTTCAGTGGCTTGACAATCGGTTAAGCCTGCCGTATCCCGGTCTTGGTTTCGTCATTATTATCGCTGTTATCACGCTCATTGGATACCTTTCCACCAACTACATTTTTAAAGCCGTAGGCAGCTATTTTGATCGAGGGATGAACAAAATTCCTTTTGTCAAACTGATCTATTCTACGGTTAAAGATCTGCTTGGCGCTTTTGTGGGCGATAAGAAAAAATTCAACAAGCCGGTGCTTGTGCGAATTAACAAAGACAATGACTTGCACCAACTCGGATTTATTACGCAGTCCGATTTATCGGACTTAGGTCTTCAGGATATGGTAGTTGTTTACTTTCCTCACTCTTACGCTTTCTCAGGTATCCACTATTTTGTTCCGAAAGGAAGTATTACCCCATTGGACATTTCCGGGCCATCGGCAATGAAATTCATTGTGTCGGGAGGCGTAAGCGGTTTTCGAAACACTAATTGATCACGCCGGAGCCAATCAGCTCTTCTCCATCATACCATGCAGCGAACTGCCCTGGCGTCACCCCTCTTTGCGCACGTTCGAATATAATATAGAGCCCTTCGTTTGTTTTATGAAGCGTACAGTTTTCCAATTTTTGTCTGTAACGAATCCGCGCTTTAAATTCCCTTGATTCACCAACATTAAGTTTTAGATCACGACGGATCCAATGTTCATCCGTTGCTCCGATGAATAAACCGCGGCGATAAAGACCTGGATGATTGTCGCCGAGACCGGTATAAATAATGTTCTCATTCGTATCGGTGCCGATTACAAACAACCGGTCAGCGTGGCCTCCAAGATTCAAACCCTTACGTTGGCCGATTGTATAATAATGGGCACCATTATGTTCGCCGACAACTTTTCCGAACGAGGGCGACAATTGATGCGGAGCACTAATAGCCTCAAGGCTTTGATGCTCGCCATGCGCAAAAACCATGGCCGCCGCGTCAACTTCAATTACTTTACCCTTTCTTGGCTGAAGACGTTGTTGTAAAAAATCGGGCAAGTGAACTTTACCTACGAAGCAAAGTCCCTGAGAATCTTTTTTATCGGCGGTGACGAGACCAATCTTCTTTGCAATTTCCCGCACTTGGGGTTTCAACAATTCCCCAATGGGAAACAAGGATTTTGAAAGTTGTTCCTGCGTTAGTTGGCACAGAAAATAGCTTTGATCTTTATTCGGATCTTTTCCACTCAAAAGTTGATAGACTGTTTTTTCTCCTCTTGTGATCGATTCCTTGCGGGCATAGTGTCCCGTTGCAACGAAGTCTGCTCCCAGTTTCATAGCAGCACTCAGGAAAACATCGAATTTTATCTCACGGTTACAGAGTACATCCGGGTTGGGCGTGCGTCCGCGCTGATACTCATTGAACATGTAGTCAACAATCCGCGCTTTGTACTCTGCACTCAGGTCGATCGCCTGGAAAGGTATTCCCAGGTGTTGAGCGACAATCATCGCATCATTGCTGTCATCAAGCCACGGACATTCATTGCTGATGGTGACCGTATCATCGTGCCAGTTCTTCATGAACATGCCGATGACTTCATACCCCTGCTGTTGCAGCAGGTACGCAGCAACACTTGAATCAACACCTCCGGATAAACCGACAACGACACGTTTCATAGCAGCATTCTCTAGTTATTTAAAGAGAGATTGTCGTTTAAAAGTTCATTTACCTTTTCATTAAAGTGCTGAACGAACTGTTCATAGTAAATGCCGGTACCGGGTCCGGAAAAGCCTGTGTGAATACTTTTTACTTTTCCGTCCTTACCAATGAAGATTGTTGTGGGAAAAGCCCCGACTTTATTTAACATCGGCAATGCCTTTGATGCGTTACCTTTATCGCTTGTGCCTGCGATTACGAAATCGTATTTGACATCGAGCTTCTCTATCATATTCTTCACCCGGCCACTTGCATAACCAAAGTCATCTTTCTTTTCGAATGCAAGGCCAATCACTTCTACTCCTTTGTCTTTATTTTTTTCGTACCATGGCGCAAGAAATTTTGTTTCGTCCATACAGTTCGGGCACCATGTTCCGAATAACTGGAGGATCACAACTTTGTTTTTGTACTTTTCATCTGACAGGGAAACCATATTACCATTTACGTCGGGGAACTTAAATTCAATTGTCTCATATCCTGGCTTCAGGTATGTAAGAGACTCAGGATTTGGTAACGTGGCGTCCTCATTCTTAATTGCAGTCCAGGTTGCTTTGCTACTTTTTCCCGAAAGAAATTCACCCGCGAGGTTTCCATTCGAATCTTTTGTCGCAGTAAAGAGATACGCATGATTTCCATCGAAAGTGCTTAACTGCATTTTGCCGTCGACAACGTTACCTTGCAGGTACCGGTAGTCTCCGGTAGCTGTTAGAAACGTGCCCGTGACACTATCTCCGTTTTGCTTGAATACCCCAATTGCGTTTGTCGTATCCTTCGGATTAATAAAAGTAACCTCGTATTTACCGGCAAACTGCTCGATGACTCCTTGTGTAGTATCAGGCTTAAATCGATAACCTTTATCAAATTCTGCTTTGAAAGGAATCACGTAATCATCGACATCATTTTTTATGAATGATCCCGTCAATGTCCTGCCATCTGGCGAAACCTTCGCTTTGATATTTGCATCAAAAATGTGTAGCGGAAAATCAATAGAATCATCGCTAACAAATACGTCGTCGAGCCTGAGACGTTCGTCGGCGTTAACGATATAGGCATGATAGCCACCACCCTTTGTATTGAACAAGTCGATGTTAAATGGAAGTTCACGGCCCTGGATCTCAAGGGATGCACGCCATTCGCCCGTTTTTATATTTGACACTGGTGTATTGGATTTATCACATGAGAATAATATCGCCCCTATGGCTATTGCCTGCAAATACTTCATGACATCATTTTATATGTTCAGAAACACAAAAATGCGAGAAATGATTTACAATTTGTGACCGTAAATAACATTTCATAACAGTATTGTGAATCAACTTCAGGATTTGCGTGTAATTGAGCTTGCATCCGTGCTTGCCGGCCCCAGTGTCGGACAATTTTTTGCCGAACTCGGCGCGGAAGTAATCAAAGTTGAAAACCTGAAAAGCGGTGGAGATGTCACAAGAACCTGGAAATTATCGGGAGAACAAACCGATGATCGATCGGCCTATTTCTGCTCCGTAAACTGGGGAAAGAAATCGATTGCGATTGATTTGTCGACGAAGGAGGGCAGACAAATTGTTTATGACCTCGCAAAAGATGCTGATATCGTCATCGCCAGTTACAAACCCGGCGACGCTGAAAAACTCAAAGCTGATTATCAAACATTGAGACAGCTAAACCCGCAATTGATTTATGGACAAATCACAGGGTATGGCAGTGCAAATCCGCGAGTAGGATATGACGCGATCATTCAGGCCGAAGCCGGATTTATGTCCATGAACGGCGAGCCTGGAGGGAGATCGTTGAAGATGCCTGTTGCGTTGATCGATGTGCTTGCAGGCCACCATCTGAAGGAGGGTTTGCTTTTGGCAATGCTGGAGAAAATGAAGACGGGGGAAGGTAAACTGGTGGAAGTTTCTTTGATCCAGGCTGCGGTCTCATCGCTTGTCAATCAGGCAACGAATTGGCTTGTCGCAAAACGCCTTCCTGCAAAACAGGGCTCGGCACACCCGAACATTGCGCCTTATGGTGATGTGTTTCTCACTTGCGACAAAAAGGAACTCTTGCTTGCCGTTGGCACGGATCGCCAGTTTATTGATTTGTGTAAAATTCTCGGTATAGATGTAGGGCAAGTGGAGAGGTTCACCACGAACAATCTGCGCGTTGACTTCCGCTCGGAGTTAAATGATATTTTATCAAACCTGATTTCAAAGCATCATGCTTCTCCTTTGTTAGCGGAACTCAATGCTTTTAAAATTCCGGCTGGGTTGATTCAAAGCGTTGAAGACGTCTTCCGGATGCCTGATATTGAATCAATCCTCCTAAAAAGTCAACAATTCGAAGGTGTAAAAACCTATGTCGGAAACGCCACCTCTGCAGACTTTTCCCACTTTCAACCACCTCCTTCTTTGGGTGGTGATACGGACGAGATCCTGCAAAAACGTCTCCATTATTCCCTCGAAACGATCAAATCGCTGCGTGGTTCAGGCGTAATCAACTAAGCACCCAACAAATATTTTAGATTCATCGAAGGCCTTCTTGGCCTTTTTTTGAGTCTTTTATTCAAAAAATGTAAAAAAGTGGTTCAAAGTGGTTGAAAGTGGAACAAAATTGTTATGTTTGCTTAGGAGGAAAAGACAACCACTACGTCTATGACTTTCTTCACCAGTGAATATGAATGTAAGCTTGACTCGAAAGGGAGAATCGTTCTTCCTTCGCGCATCAAGGCTCAGCTTCCCGAAGAGGGGAGCAACGAGCTTGTGATCAGGCGCGGCTTTGAGCAATGCCTCATTGTGTATCCAATGGTGGAGTTCAAAAAGGTCTTCTCAAAAATTTCAGGATTAAACGAATTCAACGAAGAGTACAGGAAACTTCAGCGTAATTTTTTATCAGGAGTTGTAACCGTCGAGCTTGACAACAACGGGCGATTTCTGATTCCAAAAAATATGCTGACGTATGCGTCGATCGAAAAAGATGCAATGCTCGTGGGTACAGGAAACAAAGTTGAAGTTTGGAATCCTTCGATCTACGAGAAGCATCTTATCAATGATCCGGGTGAGTTGTCGAAGTTAGCTGAAAAGTATCTGAACGAGTAAAGTTTAGATTGACGGTTTGCACCCTGATTATCCAGACGCAACTGAAAATAAATAGGAATTGCTACGATAACGTGCAACGCGATGAAGTATCGGAAAACAAAATCAAGCTGTGGCTTGCCATTGAAGGCAACTAAAAATCATTGCGGATGAGTTATCATCTGCCTGTAATGCTCAAGGAGTGTATTGATGCATTGAAAATTGTTCCAAATGGAATTTATGTCGATGCAACGTTCGGAGGGGGAGGTCATAGTTTGAAGATACTTGAGGAATTAAAGGGAGGCCGGCTGATTGCTTTTGATCAGGATGACGATTCACGAAAGCAGGCTGAACAAATACAAAGTCGTTCTTTTACATTTTGTCAGGCGAACTTCATGTATTTGAAAAAATATCTGAAGTTAAATGGTGTCAAGAAAGTTCACGGAATTCTTGCCGACCTGGGAATTTCCTCTCATCAGATTGATTCTGCCGAAAGAGGTTTTTCAACACGTTTCGATGGGCCACTCGATATGCGAATGGATCGGTCAACACCGGAAACCGCAGCCGATATTCTTAACAGCTACAGTGAAGAAGATTTGCATAAGCTGTTCGGCATGTACGGTGAGCTTAAGAATGCACGAACCGCGGCGAGGCTTGTTGTTCAGCATCGCGTGAACGTACCATTTGCACGAACGGAAGATTTGAAAAAGGCATTGAATGCCGTTGCTCCAAAGGGTAAGGAGAACAAATATTTCGCCCAGGTGTTTCAGGCACTGCGTATCGAAGTTAATCACGAGATGCGCGCACTTGAAAATTTTTTGCACCAATGTGGCGAAGTAATGGAGCAGGGCGGTCGGCTTGTAATCATGTCGTATCATTCGCTTGAAGACAGAATGGTAAAGAACTACATCAACAAGGGCAAGGTGTATGGTGAGGTTGAAAAGGATTTTTACGGTAACGAGATAAAGCCTTTCGAGGCGGTAAATCGGAAACCGATCGAGGCCAACGAAGAAGAAGTAACAAATAACAAACGTGCAAGAAGTGCAAAGCTTCGGATAGCCGAAAAGTTATAACAGGACAGAACATGAGCGGGAACAAATTTAAGATCGGAACACACGCATCTGCTGGCACAGTAAGTGAGAGTAGCGGGCGATTCAGTATTTTTTCGGCGATCGAACGCAAGCTGAAACTGGAAAGCTATTTCGAAGAAGGATTTCCCGTTCAATATATTCCGAAGATCATCTTTGTAATGGCCCTGGGCTTGATGTACATCGGCAATACACATCACAGTGAAAAAACTGTCAGGAAGATCAATCACATTCAGGCAGAGGTTGAGGATTTGCGGGCAGATTACACGACACTTAAAGCTGATCTCATGTTTTCCAGCAAGCAATCGGAAGTTGCTGAAAAGGTTAAACCGTTTGGGTTAAAAGAAAGTCTGACACCACCATTTAAAATAGTTGTCGAGCAAGGTGAATATTAAGAAGTCGATATTACTAAGAGTAAGGGTAGCATTTCTTTTTGTTGTGCTTTTTGCAATCGCTGTGGTTGCAAAGATCGGTCACATCCAGTTTATAGATGGTGAAAAGTGGGCGTCGATGGGAGAAAGAATTTCATTCGACTACAAGCGTGTGAAGGCAACACGTGGTAACATCTATTCCGATAACGGCAGCTTGCTTGCCACGTCTCTTCCATTTTACAAGGTCGCGATTGATGCGACTATTCCGAAAGATGAAGTATTCGATAGAGGCGTTGACTCCCTCGCCTGGCATCTGGCAACATTTTTTAAGGATAAGTCGAAAACTGAATACAAGCGGATGCTTCAGGATGCACGCGAGAGTCGTAAGCAATACATTGTTCTGAACAGAAAGCAAATCGACTATCAGGATAAAAAAAATATGCTGAAGTGGCCGATTTTCCGCGAAGGTCGCTTGAGAGGTGGCGCAATTTTCGAGAAAGTCGATATACGTTACAGACCGTTTTCCAATTTAAGTAAGCGTACGATCGGTTTCGTAAATGAAAACGATAAAGGAGCGGGTCTTGAATTCAGTTTCAATGAGCAGCTTGGCGGCCAGGACGGATATGCATATTACCAGAAAATAGCAGGTGGCGTCTGGAAGCCAGTGTTTGATGCAAACAATGTAAAAGCCGTCAACGGCTTAGACCTGCAAACAACACTTGACATCAATTTACAGGACGTTTCAGAAACAGCTTTACTAAAAGCAATGTATGCCCATAACGCTGATGATGGACTTGTCGTCGTCATGGAAGTGGAAACGGGCGAAGTCAAAGCAATTGCTAACCTTAGCAGCGATGGCAAAGGATACTTCTATGAGAAATTTAACTTCGCAGCAGGCGCTTTGTTCGAGCCGGGTTCCACCTTTAAGCTTGTAACCATGATGGCGTTGCTTGAAGACACGAACGTGCAGCTCTCCGACAGCGTCGACACCGGGAATGGATCATTCATGTTTTACAACAAAACGGTTCGCGATCATGAAGAAGGCGGTCTTGGAAAAGTAACAGTGCAAACAGCATTCGAGCATTCATCAAATGTTGCGATGGCAAAACTGGTCGACAAACATTTCGGTTTAAAGCCAGAAAAGTTTGTCGAGTACACTGACCGTTTGAAATTGTCGCAACCAATGGGGATTCAGCTGGCGGGCGAGCCGACACCAAAAATCAAACGACCTGGTGAAAAAGGATGGAGTGGTATCAGCCTGCCTTGGATGGCTTACGGATACGGCTTTGAAATTTCACCGCTCCACACGTTAGCGTTATACAATGCGGTGGCCAATGAGGGAAAAATGATCAAGCCTGTTTTTGTAAAGTCGATTAAACAAGTCGACGCAGAAGAAGAGCACTTTGAAACTGACGTATTAAATTCAAACATCTGCTCACAAAAAACGCTCGATAAGCTTAAGCTGTTGCTGGAAGGCGTGGTCGAAAACGGAACAGCAAAGAACATCAAAGGAACACATTACAGAATTGCCGGAAAAACCGGAACAGCGCAGATCCTTGAAAATGGACGATATACGAAAAAGTACATCACGTCATTTGTGGGTTATTTTCCTGCGCATTCACCAAAGTATAGCGCGATTGTTTTGATCAAAAATCCACGCGGCTGGTATCAGTATGGTAGCAACGTTGCGGCTCCGGTTTTCAAAGAGATTGCCGATAATATTTATGCGCGAAACATCGAGTTACACACGCCGATGGAAACGCGCAAGTTTGTGAACAACGAGGTGCTACCGGTTATTCGCGCAGGTCGCCACGATGAACTGACATTTTTGTGTAACGAGCTTGGTATCTCCAACCATTCGGCGACCGAGGAAGAATGGGTTCGGGCATCCAGACAAGGCAATGGCGTTAGCTGGAAAAAAAATGCACATGGAAAAGATCTCGTTCCGGATGTAACCGGCATGAGTTTCCGAGACGCGATCTATTTGCTGGAGCAGTCAGGTTTGAGAGTACAACACGAGGGCAAGGGTAGAGTTGTGAAACAGTCACTCGCACCGGGCAACAGGATTTCAAAGGGTAATACAATTTATTTACGATTAGGGTAGACACGTGCAAGAGCTAAAAGACATATTATACAAAGTCCCGCTTACATCTTCTTACGGAGACATGACCTCAATTATAAAAGGTATCTGCTCAGATTCGAGGAAGGTGAAAGACGGATTCGCATTCATTGCAGTGAAGGGTACGCTTTCAGATGGACACACGTTTATTGAAAAGGCAATTGCGTCAGGTGCATCGGTGATCGTTTGTGAAAAAATGCCGGCTACGATACAGGACAATGTAACCTACGTAACGGTAAAGGACAGCGCATTTTCACTCGGCATAATAGCATCTAATTTTTTCGGCACACCGTCGGAGAAGCTGAAGTTGGTGGGAGTAACGGGCACGAATGGCAAAACAACAACAGTAACGTTATTGTATAAGCTGTTCAGCGCACTCGGGTACAATGTCGGTATGATATCGACGGTTGATAACCGGATCATTGATGATGTTGTGCCATCAACGCATACAACGCCTGATCCGATCGCGCTCAATGAACTACTAAAGCGTATGGTGGAGAAGGGATGTACACACGCGTTTATGGAGGTAAGTTCACACGCAGTGGATCAGGAGCGAATTGCGGGTATAAAGTTCGCAGGAGCGATATTTACAAACATTACCCATGATCATCTCGACTACCACAAGACATTTGAAAATTACATTCGCGCGAAGAAGAAATATTTCGATGAGTTGAGCAGTGATGCCTTCGCGCTTGTAAATGCAGATGATAAGCGAGGCATGGTGATGCTTCAGAACACAAAGGCAACCAAGTATACGTTTGGATTGAAAAAGATGGTTGACTTCAAAGGAAAGATCATCACCAACTCGATCGAAGGCCTTGAGCTCGAGGTTGCCGATAAAAGTGTATGGTTCAAAATGATCGGAGACTTTAACGCTTACAACCTCCTTGGTGTGTATGGTACGGCGATCCTCCTTGGCGAAGAGGCTGAAGAGGTGTTGACCCAGTTATCGTCTCTACACGGTGCGCCGGGTCGTTTTGAGCTGGTTCTCCCGGGCGCGAAAGTAACTGCCATTGTTGATTATGCACACACGCCTGATGCTTTGAAAAATGTTTTGGAGACGATCGCCGAGTTTCGGAGCGGGACCGAAAGCGTGATCACGGTTGTAGGCTGCGGTGGAAATCGCGACACAACAAAACGACCTCTGATGGCATCAATCGCATGCAAGTTGAGCGACAAGGTTGTGCTGACTTCCGATAATCCACGCGATGAAGATCCGCTGGCAATTATCAAGGATATGCAAGGAGGCATCCTTCCGACGGAGGCGAAGAAGACACTGGTGATCGCCGACAGGGAAGAGGCAATCAAAACGGCGTGCATGATGGCCAAAGAGAAAGACATAGTACTGATTGCCGGAAAGGGTCATGAAACTTACCAGGAGATCAAAGGAGTGAAGTATCCTTTTGACGACCGGGAAGTGGTGGAGCGAATGCTAAAACTGTTCAACTGACAATGAAAATGAACGGGCAACGCCGACGTACAAATAATTGATAGCAAAGAATGTTATATTATTTATTTGAATACTTAAATAAGCTGGATATACCAGGCGCTGGTGTGTTTCAATACATCTCGTTTCGCGCTGGTATGGCTGCATTCTTTTCTTTGCTGATTACCATTACATATGGTAAGTCCCTCATTAATTATCTTAGAAGGAAGCAGGTCGGTGAAGATATCCGGGATTTGGGCCTTGAAGGTCAGATGCAGAAGAAAGGGACACCGACGATGGGTGGGTTGATTATTATCGCTGCCATTCTGATACCTACTCTGTTGTTCGCAAAAATTGACAACGTCTATATCATATTGCTTGTCATTACAACGGTGTGGCTTGGCCTGATTGGCTTTCTCGACGATTACATCAAGGTATTTAAAAAGGATAAGCAGGGCCTCGCCGGAAAATTCAAGATTGCAGGCCAGGTCGGTATTGGGTTAATCGTTGGGCTTACGCTTTATTTTAGTGAAGACGTTGTATTGCGCGAAGTTTCAACGCCTGCTCAGGTAACTGCTATTCAGGCCAATGAGTTTCAAGGCGATGAAGACGCGAATGTCACTTACAAAGACGTTAAGTCAATGAAGACGACTGTTCCATTTCTGAAAAACAACGAGTTTGACTACCGGTCTCTAACGCCATTTTTACCCGCTGATTACACTTGGATCATTTATACGCTGATTGTTATTCTCGTTGTCACTGCTGTGTCTAACGGCGCGAACATTACGGACGGAATTGACGGTCTTGCAGCTGGAACATCAGGGATCATTGCAATGACCATTGCAATACTGGCATACGTATCAGGCCGAATCGACTTTAGTCAGTACCTCAACATCATGTATATCCCGAACCTATCGGAGCTTGTAATATTCTGTACTGCGTTCGTTGGAGCGTGCCTGGGATTCTTGTGGTACAATGCATATCCCGCGCAGGTATTTATGGGGGATACAGGAAGTTTAACGCTCGGCGGTGTCATTGCAGTACTGGCATTGGCTGTCAGGAAAGAGCTTTTAATTCCTGTGTTGTGCGGCATCTTCCTGATTGAAAATTTATCGGTGGTACTTCAGGTTTCTTACTTCAAGTACACCAGGAAAAAGTATGGCGAAGGTCGGAGGATATTTTTAATGTCACCATTGCATCACCACTACCAAAAGAAAAATATTCCGGAAGCGAAGATTGTTACACGTTTCTGGATCATTGGGATATTACTCGCGATTATCACACTTGCAACATTGAAGCTTCGATGAAAAAGCGTGTCGTCATATTGGGATCTGGGGAAAGTGGCACTGGCGCTGCATTGCTGGCGGCTTCAAAAGGATACGATGTGTTCGTAAGTGACCAGGGACACATCAAAGACAAATACAAGAATGACCTCCGGTCGGCCAACATTACGTTTGAGGAAGGTATTCATTCAGATGATAAGATTTTGAATGCTGACTTGATTATTAAAAGTCCTGGCATCTCTGACAAGGCAGAAATAATTAAAACGGCAAAAGCGAAACACATTTCGATCATTGATGAAATTGAATTTGCTTTCCGCTATTGTGATGGAAAAAAAGGTATCGCAATTACTGGTACCAATGGTAAAACAACCACGACTTTACTCACTTATCACCTGTTGAAAGAAGCAGGTTTGAATGTCGCACTGGCTGGCAACGTCGGTTTCAGCATGGCTCGACAAATTATCGATAACAAATTTGACTGGTATGTTCTGGAAATGAGCAGTTTTCAGATCGATGGCATCGACACATTTAAACCTGAGATAGCTATTTTATTAAACATTACGCCCGATCATCTCGACCGATACGAGTATAACATGCAAAATTATGTCAACTCGAAGTTTAACCTGGTGAAGAACATGACCACACAACAGGATTTCATCTTCTATAGCGACGATGTTGTTATAGCAAGAGAGATCACCAGCCGTCCAATTGTCCCTTTGAAATTTCCTGTGTCATTGAATAATGATGATAACACACGAGCACACTTTGATGGCGAGAAGATGGTGTTCGAACTTGATGAAAAATTCAGTATTCGCCAGGAGGAGACAACACTAAAGGGGCCGCACAATCTCATCAATACAATGGCTGCAGTAATCGCCGCCTACCGGGCGGGCGTTAAGGTCGAGACAATTCGCAAAGGGTTAGCAACGTTCAAGAATGCGCCACATCGTCTCGAACCTGTCGGTACTATCAACGGTGTTGAATTTGTCAACGATTCGAAAGCTACGAATGTTGACTCCGTTGTCTACGCCCTGGGAAGTTATGAAAAACCGCTCGTGTGGATAGCAGGCGGTGTCGACAAAGGCAATGACTATAATTTGATCAGCCAACAAGTAAAACAAAAGGTTAAGGCGCTCATCTGCCTCGGCAAGGAGAATCAAAAGCTCTTCAATGCATTCAGCGGTGTTGTTCCTGTGGTGAAGGAAACGCAAAGTGTGAAAGAGCTGGTGCGGATAGCTATTTCGTTGGCAAGTAAAGGCGACGTTGTATTGCTTTCACCTGCGTGTGCGAGCTTTGATCTATTCAAAAATTACGAAGACAGGGGTAATCAGTTCAGAGAAGCTGTTCAGGAACTTAAAAAAGAAATCGAAGGCTAGTATGCAAAAAGTTAAAGTCTGGGCCGATAAGAATCTTCAGGGTGACAAAGTCATCTGGGCTGTTGTTTTTGCGCTTTCGCTGATCAGCATCCTGGTTGTTTATAGCTCAGTTGGTACACTTGCATTTAAACGTTCAGCCAGTCCCGAACAAATTCTGATCAAACACACTATGCATGTTTTGATCGGGTTGGCAGCAATGTGGTTTGCACATCGCATTGACTACAGATATTATTCGAAGCTTTCTCGTTACGCCTTATGGATCAGTATTCCATTGCTCATATACACATGGAAAAGTGGAACGTCGCTGAACGATGCTTCCCGCTGGATACAGGTGCCGTTGTTTGGCTCCTTTCAGCCTTCGGATTTCGCCAGCCTTGCTCTGATTGTTAACCTTGCGAGCATGTTGTCGAAGCGTCAACAAAATATTGATGACATAAAAGAATCACTGGTTCCAATCCTGTTCTGGTGCGGGATGATCTCCGGGTTGATTGCGCTATCGAATATGTCAACGGGTATACTGCTATTGATAACATGTATGCTGATCATGTTCATCGGTCGCGTGCCTACGAAGTATCTGGCGATGCTGTTTTTTGTCGGACTGTTGTTCGGTGCACTCGCATTTAAGTTTGGTAATCGCGGCGGCACCATGGTCTCGCGTATTGAGCATTTTATTGGGGTATTGCAGGGAAAACATGAGCCACAGTTTCAAGGCAAACACGGACTGATTGCAATCGCCTCTGGAGGTGTAATGGGAAAAGGCCCGGGCAACAGTGATCAACGTAATATTTTACCAAACCCTTATGCTGATTTTATTTATGCAATTGTGATTGAAGAATACGGCATGATCGGAGGCATGACCATCATCATGTTGTATCTCGTGCTATTACATCGAGGCATGAAGGCAGCTTATAATAGCGAGCGCGCTTTCGGCGGGTTGTTGTCTGCAGGATTGAGCTTTGACCTCGTCTGTCAGGCATTTGTGAACATGGGTGTTGTAGTAGGGCTCGGTCCAATCACGGGGCAACCATTGCCATTGATTTCAATGGGCGGAACCTCGATGGTTTTCACGGGACTTTCATTGGGAATCATTCTTAGTGTGAGCCGTGGTGAGCAGGACGAAAGCTGGAAGAGGGAGAGCGGAGAAGAAAAGACAAAATCAAAAAACCTTGCACCTGAAACAGTTGTTGCTTGAGTAAGACTTCATCATATCGACTTCTGATCAGCGGTGGCGGCACCGGCGGACACATATTCCCGGCAGTAGCGATTGCGAACGAGTTTCGTGAGCGCTATCCGGAAGCGGAAATCCTTTTTGTTGGTGCGGAAGGACGAATGGAAATGACGCGTGTTCCGGAAGCCGGTTATAAAATCATTGGGTTGTGGATCAGCGGCCTACAGCGGAAGCTGACGCTCTCCAATCTTTTATTCCCGGTAAAACTTTTAGCGAGCTATTTCAAAGCAAAGAGGATTGTAAAAACTTTTAATCCTGATGTCGTTGTCGGAACAGGCGGATATGCAAGTGGGCCAATCATGATAGCAGCTACGCGGGCGCATATCCCATCCGTTATCCAGGAACAGAATTCGTTTGCAGGACTGACCAACAAACAGGTCGCAAACAAAGTATCACGAATCTGTGTGGCCTATGAAGGCATGGAACGATACTTCCCTGCAGACAGGATTGTCCTGACAGGTAATCCTGTTCGTAAGAACATTCTTACTGTTGGGAGCAAACGCGAAGCGGGAAAAAGTCATTTTGGCTTTGACGAATCAACGCGCACTTTATTGATCATCGGCGGAAGCCTGGGCGCGCGTACGATAAATGAAAGTATCCTGAAGGGGATTGACAAGATCATAGATGCGAAGATTCAGGTCATCTGGCAAACAGGCAAAGGCTACTATGATTTATACAAGTCTTCCCTGGCTAAATATGATCTGCAACGAATCCGTGTACAGGATTTTGTAAAGGAAATGGATCTCGCTTATGCGGCAGCGGATGTCATTATTTCGCGGTCCGGCGCTTTGGCAGTTTCAGAAATTTGTATCGCAGGAAAACCATGCATTATGGTACCCTCTCCAAATGTCGCTGAAGACCATCAGACAAAAAATGCGATGGCACTAGTTGATAAAAATGCCGCAGTGCTTGTTCGCGACGTTGAAGCTTCAACCAAACTTGTGGATGAAGCATTGCATCTCATGTTCGACAACGAACGAATGGAACGCCTCAGCTCAAACATTACAATGCTGGCGAGGCCAAACGCAACCCGGGACATTGTAAATGAAATTGAACAGATAATTAATACAAAATAGATTGTGAAGCTCGAGCAATACCATAATGTTTACTTCCTCGGCATCGGTGGCATTGGCATGTCTGCGCTTGCGCGGTGGTTCATGAAAAAGGGGCTGCGCGTTTCTGGTTACGATAAGACATCGACTGCGTTGACTACTGAATTGGCGAGCGAAGGAATGAATATTCATTTTGACGATGCGGTCTCGTCCATCCCGGCAGAAGTTTTAAATGAGAAAGGTCAAACGCTCGTCATATTTACACCGGCAATACCAGGTGATCATAAGGAATATAATTACCTGAAGGCACAGGGATATCTGATTAGTAAACGCTCAGAAGTGCTTGGTCTGATATCAAAGAACTATCGCACGATCGGCGTTGCTGGAACGCATGGGAAAACAACAACGTCTTCCATGGTTGCGCATATTCTGAAGACCGCCGGGAAAAGTATGGTGGCGTTCCTTGGTGGCATCACAACTAACTATGGGTCAAACCTGGTGATGGAAGGGAATGTAACGGAGAAGACGATTGCCGTAGCAGAGGCTGACGAATTTGATCGTTCATTCCTCCGGCTTTATCCTGAGATCGCAATTGTGACATCTGCTGATCCCGACCACCTCGACATTTACGGCGATCACAGTAGTGTCATCACTTCGTTCAAGGATTTTATCAGGCAAATAAACAAAGGCGGTCATTTGATTATTCATGAGTCAATTGCAGAGCTGTTAGCCGACGATGTTACACATGTACACAAACATATTTACAGCATGAGCCGGGGGCAATTTTTTGCCGGCAACATTACAGCGAAGACTGGATTTTTTGAATTTGACCTCCACGGGTTTGGAAAGGTCGAACACATCAGGCTGGGTGTCCCCGGTTTTCATAACATTGAAAATGCCATTGCAGCGTCGGTGGCAGTTCATCAATGTGGCGTCGATCTGAAAACAATTGCAAAAGCGTTGGAGTCATTTGCAGGAGTGAAGCGGAGGTTTGAATTTATCCTCAAGGGTAAAAAGGTTGTCTATGTAGATGACTATGCCCACCATCCGACCGAGATTGAAGCGTTCCTTCGATCAATGAAGTCGATGTATCAGAACAGGAAACTAACCGTGATTTTCCAACCACATCTGTATTCACGAACGCGCGATTTCGCGGAAGGTTTTTCAAAGAGCCTAAGCATAGCTGACGAAGTTGTGTTGATGGATATTTATCCCGCGCGCGAGCTGCCGATAGCGGGTGTTGATTCTGATATGCTGATGAATGCAATCACCAGCAAGTTCAAAACACGAACAGACAAAGCCGGGCTGATGGGAACATTGGAAAATATTGACGTGGATGTAATTGCAACGGTAGGGGCAGGCGATATTGACACGTTTATTGAGCCTATTAAAGAAATGTTGACACGACGTTATGAAAGTTAAAATCAACATCAGGCGCGAACTTCGAATTGCTGCCGTTCTGATAACGGTGTTTGGTCTTATTGCTTTTACAGAGCGGATGAAGGACACTGTCGCAGTTCGCGGCGTTCACGTTGAGATATCAAATATTAATGAAAATCATTTCCTTGATCACGAAGATATTCTTCACCTGATGCAATGGAACCAGGAAAACATGAAGGGCCTCGGAATTGAAAAGTTGAACTTCAGACAACTGGAATCAAGGATAAAAAAAGATCCATTCATCTCCGACGCGCAAATCTATTCCGATCTCAAAGGCAATGTGTTGGTCAACGTTGAGCTACGCAGACCTGTTGCCAGGATTGTAAGAGCCGATGGACCTGACGGATACATTGCCGAAGACGGCACAATCATGCCTGTGTCGGACAAGTTCACAGCCCGTGTTGTACTTGTCACGGGCGCTTTTATCCGGCAGTTGCTCAGCGTGAGAAATGTCAATGAAATGGAAGAAGGCCTGCGTTTATTTGAAATGATTCAAACGATCAGACATGATGAATTCTGGAACGCCCAGGTCACCCAACTTGACGTCGATGCAAAGGGAGAAGTCACTTTGCTTACCCAGGTCGGCGACGAGATGATTGAATTTGGGCTGGCAGAGAATGTAGAACAAAAACTGATTAAGCTGAAGATTTTTTATAAGGAAATAATTCCAAGAGTAGGGTGGAATAAGTATGACAGGGTCAACCTTGAATACGATGGACAAATCGTTGCCGAATGAGACAGAAGCAGCGACGCATGTGGTGGTGGTTTTTTTTTGAATGAACATTTTTTGACTTAAGAATAAGCAGACAACCACTATAATAAGAACAATATCATGGAACAGGAAAAAATCGTAGTCGGACTTGACATAGGCACAACAAAGATCTGTGCGATTGTCGGACGAAAGAATGAATTCGGCAAGCTTGAAGTGCTGGGTATGGGCAAGGCTGAGTCCGAAGGCGTCGTGAAGGGAATCGTTTTTAACATTGACAAGACAGTCTTTGCGATTGAGAAAGCAATTAAGGAAGCGAGCGATCAATCGGGCATTGATATCGGTGTTGTAAATGTTGGCATCGCCGGACAACATATCCGAAGCTTCATTCAGCACGGTGGCATTACTCGTTCTTCGAAAGAAGATGAGATCACTGTTGATGATGTCGAAAGGCTTACGCAGGATATGTATCGCATGGTCGTTCCTCCCGGAAGCCAGATCATTCATGTGATGCCGCAGGATTACATGGTTGACTACGAAGACGGCATTAAAGAACCGGTGGGAATGTCGGGTGTGAGGCTTGAAGCTGATTTCCATATCATTACCGCACAAACGAATGCTATTAATAATATTAACAAATGTATCCGTCGTGCCGGATTGGAGATCGATGATTTGATCCTTGAACCCCTTGCGTCCAGCCTTGCCGTTCTAAGCGATGAAGAAAAACAAGCCGGCGTTTGTCTCATCGATATCGGTGGAGGTACAACTGACATCGCAATATTTTACGATAACATTATCCGTCACACTGCAGTTATTCCGTTTGGTGGAAATATTGTTACAAATGATATCAAGCAGGGGTTGATGGTGTTGCCGCAACAAGCAGAGCAATTGAAGACGCGTTTCGGTAAGGCAATCGCTGAAGAAGCAAGTCCTAACGAAATTGTTTCAATACCAGGCATTCGTAATCGTGCGTCGAAAGAGATATCCATAAAGAACCTTTCGAACATAATCCAGGCTCGCATGGAAGAAATCGTTGAGATGGCTCATGCCGAAATTATCAGCTCTGGATTTGAGAACCGGCTTGCTGGTGGAATTGTGATTACGGGAGGAGGAGCGCAGCTAAGTTCATTGAAACACCTGGTCGAGTACATGACTGGTATGGATACACGCATTGGATATCCGAACGAGCATCTTGGCAAAAGCAAGATTGAGTCGATCAAAAGCCCGATGTATGCAACGGCGGTCGGACTGGTCCTTTCAGGATTCAGGTCGCTTGATGAAAGAACTGATCGTTACAGGGAGGCACGTGAAGTGGTAAAGGTCACAAAAACGAAAAAATCTACACCAACTGTATCGTCGTCGAACTTCTTTAATGACATTCTGAACAAGACCAAAAGTTTGCTCATCGATGACCTCGATGGCAAAAACGAATACTGATTACAACCACTAATTATAATTTTATGTTTGAAACCGGATCATACAAATTTGAAATCCCCAAACATAGCCAGCATCGTTCCATCATTAAAGTGATTGGCGTTGGCGGCGGGGGAAGCAACGCGGTGAACCACATGTACAAGCAAGGCATCAAAGATGTCGAGTTTGTTGTGTGTAACACCGACAACCAGGCGCTCAATCTGAGTCCCGTCCCGAACAAGTTGCAGATAGGCGCCAACCTAACGGAAGGGCTGGGGTGTGGCGCAAATCCCGAGGTTGGGAAAAATGCCGCGCTTGAAAGCAAGGATCAGATCCGGGAAATGCTAGCCGGAACAAAGATGGTTTTCATTACTGCCGGGATGGGCGGGGGGACTGGAACAGGTGCAGCACCAGTCATCGCTAAAATTGCAAAGGACATGGATATCCTCACTGTTGGTATTGTAACGGCGCCATTTTCATTTGAAGGAAAGAAAAAGGCGTCACAGGCGGAATTGGGTATCGATGGTCTGCGTGCGACTTGCGATACGGTGCTTGTGATACTAAACGATAAGCTAAGAGAGATATACGGTAATCTTGCCATCGGACAGGCTTTTGCTGAGGCAGATAACATCCTCACAACGGCAGCAAAGAGCATAGCTGAGATCATCACGCTCGCCGGGTATGTCAATGTTGACTTCCAGGATGTTCGCACGGTTATGTTGAATGCAGGTGCTGCCGTAATGGGTTCTGCTGAAACAAGAGGTGAGAATCGTGCAAGGAAGTCGGCGGAAGGTGCGCTCGCTTCACCGTTGCTCGATAACCGTGATATCATGGGCGCGAAGAAAATCTTGCTCTCAATTATCTCCGGAGTTGAGGCCGAACTTCAGATGGACGAATTGACGGAGATAACAGAATATATCCAGGGGCAGGCCGGGGACGAAGCAGAAATGATCTTCGGTCACGGCGTTGATCCTGATCTTGGCGACAGAATTCGTGTAACCGTAATTGCGACAGGTTTTCACGCAGACGTGAAACTGCCTGTTCAGAAGAAGCAGGATGAAAAGAAAGTGCATGAACTCGAACGTTCACAAGGATGGTTGTTCACACCCGACAATTCAATCAATCAGAAGAAGGAGCTTGAGATAAAGAGCAAACCGGTTGAAGTTAAGCCAGAGCCGAAGAAGGACTTTGGATTTGGCGCCGAGAAGAAAAGTGAAAGGGATTTCGTTTTCACCGGGCCATTTGATAAAGTTCAACCTTCGATTGATGACGCAGACAATGATGATCATAACGCCGTCTTCCTCCGCGACGATGATTTCGATACAACATCCGAACGTTATGGGGATCAGACCATCAATGAAGATGGCATGATGGAATTAAGGACCACTCGAAATCGTTTGGAGCAACAGGCGCGTGAACGTAAAGAACAACTGAAACAAGTTCGCAAACACGAAATGACCAAAGAAGAGTTTAATGAGAAATGGTCGCTGCCTGCATATTTGCGTCGTGGTGTTAAAATGAACGATGTTCCGCATTCATCAGAGCAGTTTATTTCAAAATACAATTTGAATGATGACAACTCCCTGTTGGGAAACAACAAATTCCTTCATGATAATGTTGACTAAACTTTTTAAGTGGTTGTTTAGTCAGTGAGGATAATAGCTTCCGGCGCGACTGGTACTTTACTCCATTCGTAGTGGTTGTTGGTGGTAAATATTTTTTGCCGGTGCCGGAATGCTTTTTAAAAAAGACAGTGCAAGACGTGCCTGTAATTTTTTAACCTAAGCCCCGCAGTCGCGGGGTTTATTTTTAAAGCTATTTTTGTTAGCAAATGAACATTATTGTTGAACTGACAAAGAGTAAGATTACCATTAGCATTGGTGATGCAACTACTGAGATTCCAGTGGGCTCAACATTTTATCAGAAGGCAAAGGGACAAAATGCTTATCAGTTCTTCATCGATAAAAAAACCAACGGAAGGATTCGTGATTTTATTTTTTATCACAGAAATAAGCTTTCCTTTTTCGAAAAACTGAAATACCTCATACTAAGAAATAATGTCGAGCTCGCCGTGGACGAATATGTCCGCCGGCAATTACCAGATGACGTTATTCATGCATACCTGACACTCGCGTGTGACGCGCGCGAGGTAGCTATTGTTAGTTCCTAACTAACGATTCCATACCACGCTGAATGAATGTTGCTAGTGTGCGACGACTTAGAAACGCATAAAAAATTCCGTCCCCTTTCCAACGGTTGATTTTACCGTAAGCGTACCCTGATGTTGACGCATGATCTGGCGCGACAAGCTCAAACCAATACCGGAGCCCGTCTTCTTCGTAGTAAAGAATGGAATAAAGATCTTCTCCATCGCTTCCGGGTCAATACCGGTACCATTGTCTTTTACGGAAATAACCGGCCGTGATTTTTCATTTACGCCAGCTTTTAGCTCGATGCACTGATCTTCACCGTTCTCAAAAGCCTGGATCGCATTCTTGATCAGGTTGATCGTTACTTGCTCGATCATATTTTTATCGGCGGTAATAGTCAGGTCTTCAGGGTAAACATTGATGGAAAGCCTGATGTTTTTCTCCATCAACTCTCTTCTGTGAAGCATTGCTAATTCTTCCAGTAGCGCTTTAACCGGGATCTGTACCGGTTTAGGTTTTGGAATGGCTGTCAGACTACGAAACTCTTTTACGAAATGAATAAGTCCCTCGCTTCGTTTGCTGATCGTTTGAAGTGAAAGGTGTATGTCGTTGAGTTGATCACTTGTCAGTGGCGCTGCTTGCTGATTTGCAAGATGCTGTTGCAGGTCTTCTTCTACCGTCCCTGCCAGTGAAGAGATCGGTGTAACGGAATTCATGATCTCGTGTGTTAGTACCCGCACGAGGTTTTGCCATGCTTCCATTTCCTTTTCTTCCAGTTCGTTTTGAATGTTTTGCAAC
>DASPJN010000067.1:0-7805 GCA_035628595.1 Chryseosolibacter sp. | reverse complement strand
CACTCACTGGGAAGCCAGGTTGCATACGATGCAATGAACAGGATCAACTTGGTTGTAAACCAGGGCGAGATCGCCACTTACAACGCCGACGCTACCTGCTCCGTGAGCTCGCACGCAGGCATCACGCTTGCGCAGCAGCTTAAAGGATTTTTCACGTTTGGCAGTCCGCTGGATAAGATTGTGTTTTTCTTACGTGAAAACGTGCCGGACAGTGCGTATGTAAGACAACAGATGGTAGCGAATTTCCATGGCTTTAAACAGCGGGATTTTGATTTGGTTTCTGAGACTAAAGAAGCAAGTAAATATTATGTCGAAGTCGAGAATACGCTTAAACGGCATCTCGATGAAATTCAATGGAGGAATTATTTTGATAATCGTGATTATGTTAGTGGAGGACTCGATTACTTCCACAAGGTTGTTAACGTGGATTGTAAGTTCGGAAGCGGATTATTTACCCATAGCCACTATTGGGAGTCACCCGCGTTTTACGATGATTTCTATTTTCATTTTATGGTCAATGTAAAGCGAACCGTTACACCAGCAGAAGTGGAGGAGGAGTTGCGAAGGATGCAGGGTTAAGAGATTAGCAATTGATTGTGTGGAGCATTTGGTAGGGGAGTCTTTAGTGTGGAAGTATGAAGTGTATGTTAGGCGTACTTGGAACATCGAAGAGCGTTAAAGGAAGAAGATGATCATCGAGGAACCCTTTAATACAAGTCGCTGAATTTTTTCGATTCAAGCTTGAAGAAGGTGTTTCAGGAAAATCCTGACAAAAAGGTAAAGTTTGCGGCCGCCTTCTATTCGAACATACTTCAGAACGTAAAGTAACAAAAAACCCGGCTTGAACCGGGTATATTTTGAAACAGATTGTTTGCCTATTTTCCTCCGAACTTCTTAGCAGGAGTCTTGCGCTTGGGTTCATATTTTACCTCATGCTCCTGCGATTTATTCACGTAGCTGCGGTCCTTCGGACCCGGCTTCTTTCCATCTTTCTTTTCCATAGCGTTAAAGTTTTCACATATAGTTTAAATTTTCATACCAGAATCGTTCGGCACATCATTTGGATAAATTTAACCACCATGAGACCAGCGGTAAAGCATACTAACCAGACAGAGCAGCCAACGGCAATTAAGCCGATGTTGGCGACCTTGGTTAAACAGTCGTTTAGCGATGAGGATTACGTTTTTGAAGTAAAGTGGGACGGCTACAGAATAATAGCAATAGCCAAAGATGGCAAGGTCAAACTTCAATCCAGAGGCGGAGAAGATTATACTAAGAAGTATCCATCAATTGCAAAAGCAGTGAAGTCGCTAAACGTTGACTGCATATTAGATGGCGAGGTAGTATATATAAACTCCGAAGGCAAGCCCGACTTTGATGCGTTGCAAAGAGTAAATGGCCAAAAAGCACCGGTTGTCTATTATGCGTTCGATCTTCTTTGGCTCGAAGAGGAAAGTATCATGCACGAGAAATTGCTTGAAAGAAAGGAACGTTTGAAAGCGTTGATCGAAGGCGCAAATGAAATTAAGTACAGCGATCATTTTGAGGACGGTAACGTACTTTTTCACCAAATTCAAAACATAGGCTTGGAAGGAATCGTTGCGAAAAGAAAAGACAGTCAATATATCCGTGACGACAGAAGTAAGAAGTGGCTAAAAATTACAACAGAGCATAAACAGGAGTTCGTGATTGGCGGATGGGTTGAGTCTGAAAAACGAAACACCTTTAGAACATTACTTTTTGGCAGCTACGAAAATGGCAAATTGAAATGGAAGGGCCATGCTGGAGGTGGTTATAAAGACAAAGAAATGCCTGTAATCTTGAACCGGTTGAAGGAAATTGAAATTGATGAAAATCCATTTGATACCGATGTCGAATACAGTGAAGGAAAACCACATTGGGTAAAACCGGAGCTAGTGGCCAACATTAAGTTCGCAACGACAACGAGGTCCGGAAAGATCAGGAAGCCCGCAATATTTCTTGGCTTTCGTGAAGATAAGACGGCCAGTCAGGTGCAAACTGAAGTCGCTAAGGAATCCCCAAAGAATCGCATCCTTAAACCTTCTACAAAAAAGACCAGTGCAGTAGCCTATGGCAATAACGCAATTGCAAAAAGGACGCTCCCAACAACCCGAGACAGCAACTGGCCGGAAGCTGAACGCGAACCTATAAGAAATCAGGAAGAGTTCGAAATTGATTCTTGCCATGTAACCTTATATAATGTTGATCGTGAGTTGTGGAAAGGCGTTACAAAAGGCCATCTCATTCAGTATTACAATAGCATTTCAAAGCATATACTTCCACATATCCAGCACCGTGCGTTGTCACTGCATTTAAAGCTGAAAGGGCCAAACGCGGAGGGCAAATATATTAAAGACATGGAAGGACGTGAGCCTGATTGCGCAGAGATCTTTACGACTCCACGTAAGCATCGTAAAACTGGCAAGCGCGATATTATTGATTATCTGGTGTGCAACAACACCGCCACTCTGCTATACATTGTCAACCTTGGATGCATCGATTTAAATCCGTGGACATCGACTACAACCAATTCTTTGCGACCAGACTTTATCATTATTGATTTAGATCCGAGCGATGGTGATTTTAAAAAAGCGATTGATGCTGCACGAGCTGCAAAGAATTTCTTCGATGACCATCAATTAAAAGCATACGTCAAAACAAGCGGAAAGACTGGTATTCATTTATTTTTGCCATGCACTGCATATAGCTTTCCGCAAGCGCGCAGTATCGCTGAGAATATATGTACTGGCATCAATGAGCTTGTGCCATCGATAACAACAACAGAAGTTACAGTAGCAGATCGCGGTACCAGGCTTTATCTTGATCCTAATCAAAACGATTACGCAGACACCGTGGCATCCGCTTATTCAGTAAGGCCATACAAGCATCCAAATGTGTCAACGCCACTTGAATGGAAAGAAGTAAAGGATTCGTTGTTGCCGAATCAATTCACAATGAATAATATCTTGCAACGGCTTGAAAAGAAAGGCGATTTGTTCTTGCCTACACTAGATCCAAAAATCGGACTTAAAAATAATGGGGCTCTTAAAAAGTTTTTATGACTATCGCAATAACAGACGTTGGCAACATCCTGAATGAGATCAACAAAGCTGAAATTCCTTTTAGATTTGAAAATCTTGTTGCAATAGGTTTTCGTTGGGCTGTGGTTGGTCACGATGCGCCAGAACCCGGGCAAATGAATCTTTACCGCGTTGAGATTGACGATGGAATACAAGGCACACTTGAGTACCTGGATAAAGTCCCCGACAAACTCAGATTTTTCGGATTTAAACAGGAACACTTTTCGGTTGAAAATGCAAATGAGCAATTAAAGAGCCTTCACATCATGCAAAAAGATTGGCTTGAACGAGGAGAAGCCGATGACATTATTACAGCGATTACAGAATTGAGTGAGGCCTTGTGTAAACATTATCCTGAATCTGATTTCACCACATGGTTTCAGGAGAATTTGCGGAAAGGACAGTCTCGGCCTGCTTAGTCCCTTACGCCATTGCTAATTCACTCTTCACCCCATGCGCAGCAATCATTTTCAATTCCTGATCTTCAACTTTACTCACTTCTGCCGAGGCATTAAGGGACTCTTTAAAAACTGCAATTGCTTTTTTCTTATCACCCTGCTGTAAAAATTCATTGGCCTGTTGAATTGAGTCATTGTAATTAAAAGGCGCGAGTACGTCAGGGACATTAAGGTTAATTCCCCGTGTTGTCAACATCTTAGTGATAGTGTAAGCCCTCATGGAAGGATCTTGATACGGCTTGCACAAATCCATGATATCATCTTTTTTAAGATCACGGTTAAGCCATAGGCGAGACCAGTGTAGCAACTGAAGATGAAAATGTCACGGACGATATTAAGTCTCTCACTTGGAAAATCTTTTCCAAGCACCATTGCAATTTCATGTTCAGTCAAGATTTCCCGGATTACTTCTTTCTTATGCATCTTGTAGCCGTAGAATGGATCTCGTTGAAGCCATCCATTTTTTACACAGATGTTAACGATCTTCTTAACATTGGATATGTACTTAATGGAGGTGTTATGACAGCACTTTCGAACAGTCTTTAGATAGAATTCCATGTCAGCCACAAACTCATAGTTGAGTTTGTTGACGTCAATATCGTCACCCCCGAATTTCCATTTAATGAAATCTTTCGTATGTGACTTAGCTGTTTCGTAACGCTCCATCGTGCCCGGAGCAAAGTCGATGTCTACGAGCTCACGCATTTGATTGTTGTGATACTCGAACGCTTCGAGAAGCATTTTTGAATTACGATTCTTGCCCGTGATGATCTCACGGATCGTGTCGGTAGAAACAATTTCTCCATCGTCAACAAGTTTGCGTTGCGCTTCGTAGACTTTTGTCTTAAGCGTATCAAGGAAAGCATTTAACTCTTTTGCCGCTTCCTTTGTTCCGTTCGGTCTACCGGCTGATGAGTTCCATTTAGTCGGGTCCCATTCACGTTGCGTTGTAAATTCTGTTCGCTTTCCGCCCACACTTACGCGCATATAGACAGGCATCAAACCACCTTCTTCTTCGTACTTCTTCGGTTTCTTCAAATAGAAGAGCAAATTGAATCTTCGGCTCATAACACATTCTGTTTTGGTTGATAATTAAAACTAGAAGTGCAGCCATCCTGAATCAAGATGTCCATTAAATGGACAGGTTGACTTTCAGTGAATTAGGTCAAAACTGGTGAGTAGATTTTTGAGATTTTTTGACTCACCAGTTTACTCACCACTATTTTGAGAGTCAGTGAATAATTTGATGGTGTCACCAAATGAAAAAAGCCTGCAAACTTATGATTTGCAGGCTTTTAACTGTTCTTGATACTGTTACTGGCAGAGGAGGAGGAGATGAACCCTCACTACTAACACTGGAGCAGTTAAATATTTTGCGAACTAGTTGTGGTGATGCGAAACCACCTCGAAAAAAAAAGCACTCTCTAACCGTCTGTTAAAAAGTGCCTTGCAAAAATAGACGGTTGTGATTCCTTGACCCAGTAGATGGGATAAGCAACCGTTATTCGTGGCATAGACCTCTCTAAAGATGCATTGCCATTGCAAATATACATTTAACAAATTAATTCTTGAGGGATCATGATTTGATGAGCCGATCCATTCCTCGTCACCGGGTTCTCCTAAATTCCCAAGGAGCAATCGGGTTGTCGTGTACCCACAGTCCCTTTTTATCACCTCTCGCTTTGAGTTCTAGTGCCGCCCAAGATTCATTTTTATCAAAATATGTGTAATGCCATGCAAGGCCAGCGGATAGAAGCGCTTCATTCACATTAGTTGAGTCAATTGATACTATGCCAATTGTACGGCCGTACCTATCAACATCAGTTTGAATTACTTGAACTGATTTGCCAAAAATAAGGTCGGATAAAAACATTTTTGCTACCATGCCGTAGTCCTGCGCTTTCTCTGGGCGTCAATACCGTGCAATCTAATTCGGATCTGACGATTGTCGTCCGTTAAGAGTGTGAACGTGTCACCGTCGGCAATAGAAACAACTTTACCTGTAAGACCTTGAGCAGAGACCTCTAGCGAACAAAATAAAACAAGAAAAACATAGGCGTGCTTCATATCCGATAGAGGTAGTTTAGTATTGCAGTTTAATTAAATTTGCTTAGATACGCATCAATCGTGAAAACATCGCTCGATCACCTTCCAGAAAACAAGCAAGATGAAATTCTTCGAATTGTTGAAATCATTAAGGAGGTCGCTAATCCGGAAATGATTATCCTTTTTGGCAGTTACGCGAAGGGGACTTATACAGAGCATTCCTATACTGGACGTGATGGTATACGCTACGAGTATGTTAGCGATTATGATCTACTTGTGGTGACAAACGAGGCGATTGAAAAGTCTTATGTGTTAGATGACGAGATTACAAATCGTGCTAGAATGTATAAGTCTGCCGTAAATATGGAGATACACGATATCGCTTATATTAATGAGGGGCTTGAATTTGGTCAGTACTTTTTTTCAGATATTATAAAGGAAGGGATCGTATTGCACAATAGGAACTCGGTTCAATTTTCAATGCCACGTAGGCTGACATACTCTGAAGAAAAAAATTTTTCACAGAGGTACTTCGACAAGTGGTTCAAACGGGGAATTGAATTCCTTATTGATTCTAAAAATGCCTACGAACGCGATAGCTTAAACAATTCGGTTTTTCATTTGCATCAAAGTACGGAGAGTTTCTATTACACCACTTTATTGGTGTTTACAGGATATAAGCCGAAGACACATAACCTCGGCAAATTGAGGAAGCAAGCAAAGGAGTTATCTCAGGAACTTTATCTTCTCTTTCCAGCTGAAACGAATAAGAGCGAAAAGCACTTGTTTGATCTGTTGAAACGCGGCTATGTGGATGCGCGTTATCGTGATGACTACTACATTACTAAGGAGCAGTTGGCTACACTTATTGAAAGGGTTGAAGAGATGCGTGACGTCGTGAAAAAAATATGCAGCGCGAAAATTAATTTGATCGGCATTAGCTAACTGCAATCTCCATCGTTGGCTCTCGAACAGGATCAGAGAACCAAATGGGTATAAACTCAATCCGAGCTTATATTCCCTTTTATCTTATGATCAGATTTCAGTAATTCATAAGGTTCTCTCCCTAATGCTTTCGCTATTGCGACAATGACAGAGAGCGTGGGCGAATGCTCGGCTCGCTCAACCCGTTGAATTTGCTTTTTTTCCAAATTAGCATCATCGGCCAATTTCTGTTGTGACAACCCAAGTTCCTTACGGATTTCTCTAATCTTGTTTCCTACGGATTTCTCAAACTTGATGTCTCTGGTCACCACGTGGTGAATTTCAACGGTATGATCCGCCTGAATGGAGTCAAAATTGACTCCATTCAGAAATTTCACTACATTTGGTTATAGTCCTATCCTTCTCGACTGGCGCGTGAGAAACAAAAGTAACGAGAGATGGGACCAGTCAATAAGATATTCAAGATACAAAGTGCGGGCTTGCTTTGCTTATCGGCATACCCGGGCATTTTCTCACGCCTCAGTAATGAAGGTGGGCAAAGCCCCGCACTTTTATTCCACACCTCATGAACCGGTATCAACACGATACCGACCTTGAAATCATCACCGCGCTCAACAACGGAGATGAAAACGCTTTTGCCGAAGTCTACCGCCGACACGCTTCCGAACTCATCCACTTCATCCACCGTTCAATCCCCTACAAGGAAACATGCGAAGAGATCGTCCAGGATATATTTCTCACGCTCTGGTCACGACGTGAACAACTTACCCCCACCGGAACGATCCGCGCTTACCTCTATAAATCGGCGCGTCACAAGATCGTCGACTATGTCCGCCATAGCATCGTTAAACAGAAATATGAACAACACTACCGCCTATTCGAAGCGGTATATGAAGAACTCCCTGCAGAAACGCATGATCAAAATGTCAGCGAGGTGATTGATGCAACAATTGCGGCGTTACCTGAAAAGTGCCAGATGGCAATAAGGATGCGACTGCATGAGGACTTGTCGTATCAAGAAATCGCGTCGCGGATGAAGATTTCTGTTAAGACAGTTGAAAAACACATATCAGCTGCGTTGAAGGAGTTGCGTGTGAAGTGTAAAGGGTATTCTTCTGCCTAATATTCGGATTTATCAGCGCACGTTCCAGCGTTGTCACTTTTCTTTTGCTTGCACAAAAGCAAAGTAACCAAAAGAAAAGTGCACCACGAACATTAACCTTCCTACGCGCGCTGGCCGCATCAGCCGCACATG
>DASPJN010000066.1:0-4002 GCA_035628595.1 Chryseosolibacter sp. | reverse complement strand
TATAACCCATAGGGCAAAGCTGCCACCTCAACACAAGTGTTTAGAGATTGATTGTGCTACCGTAGCCATAGCGATCCCGGACTTACCTGGCAAGGCAGGAAATCATTTCTTGAAAAGACTGTAAATCTGCAGGCTCCTTTTCGCGGCAGCTTCCCATGAAAAATCAGCGCTCCTTTTGATACCCTTCTCAACCAGCGTCTCACGCAGTTGCTTATCTAACACCAGTTTGATGATCGACTCCTTGATCTCGACAGGAGAAAGCGGATCAACCATTAAGGCTGCATCACCGGCCACCTCCGGCATGGATGATGTTTTCGAAGTTATGACAGGTACGCTGCAGGCCATTGCTTCAAGAATGGGAATACCAAAACTTTCCCGCAACGATGGATAAAGAAAAATCTCGCACGCCTGAATGACTGAAGGCAGCTCGGCGTTGCTGATGTAGCCTGGTGAATATGTCTTTTTTATGACCAATCTGTTCAGGTGTTCTCTTTCCACAAACTGCCTTAGCGCCCCCGGAGGGAAATCCAGCACAACGAGATCCAGTCCATCAGGAATTTCATCAAGGTACATCGAGTATGCCCTGACAACATTCAGCAGATTCTTTTTTGGGTTTTCATTCCCCAGGAAAAGAATAAACTTTTTCGGAAGGCTGTACTTTTCGCGCGCGTGTTCGATCTCCGTGGTTGTGGATTTCTTAAAAAAATGTTTACCAACTCCATTGTATACAACCCTGACGTTGTCATCAGCAGAGCCAAAATGTTTTTTAATCGTTGCTTGTTCGAAGTTCGAGACCGTGATGAGAAGATCCGTGTTCCGCACCATTAAGGGGACCAGCAGTCTACGGTACAGATTTCCAAAGCGCTGGTACACGGTGCCTTTATTGAGCGGATTGGACTCCAGAAAAATAATGTCATGTAATGTAACCACCTTTTTCCCGAAGTAAACAAGCGGAGCTGTATTGCCGGTGCAATGCAGGATATCCAATTTCAGCCTTGATGCGTAGTACGGCAAATACATTTGCTCCCAAACCGGATAAGGGGCAGCAGGAAGAATATGCATGTGAAAATTCGGATTTGACAGTTCGAGGCATCGCGAATCTGCATCATTCTTGACAAATATGTGGTACTCATTTTCCGCATCGTATGCGTGCAACGCTTTGATAAGTTCCAGCGCCACGATATCCATTCCGTGTTTCTTGGGTCGGAATAAGCGTTGGGCTTCTATTCCTATTTTTAAGCTCATCGTTATTTCAGTCGCCTAACGTTTCAAATAATATCATTCCAGCTCCCGATGCGGCTGCTTTCAATTAATCAACCACATCACTGCTACAGTACGCACGCGCATGAATACGCCTTGCATCGCATATAAGCGCGTGGTGAACAAACAGTCTGGAGCGTGGGGATCAATAAAGACAATGAAAGATATACCTAAAATGCGAAACGAACCAAAATGCCCTTCGAAAACTGGTAACAAAATCTTATCATGAAAGAAAAACTAGTCCGAAAGGAGTATACATTTTCGATGTCAACAATGAAAGTGGCTAAACATGATTTTGGGAAGCATACTTGCCAGCAAACGGTTTCGGCTACACGGACAATATTCGTCCTACGGAAGTGAAAAGAGAAGCGGCGCCGAGAATGGTCGCATCTTCTCCGAGAACTGCTTTCATTATCGGAATTCCAATGCCGTTATCGCGGAGAATCTTTTGCGTACCGGGCAGGAACCAGTCGGATGCCTTTGATATGTTTCCCCCCATCACCACTATGCGTGGCTTTTCGCGGTGGATAAAATCTGTAAGCAATAACGCGAGGTTTCTCGAAAACAATGCAAATATCTCCTGCACGATAGGATCTGTGCCATGATGAAGCACAAGATCCTCAACGTTGGAAGCTTTCTTACCGCTGAGCCTTTCAAATTCACCGACAACCCATCGTGTCGACAAATAGTTATCTGCGATGCTATCAAGGAAAGGTGATGGGCCGAGGTTAGCATCTTTGGTGGTGCCTGCGTGATGCGTGGCTGTACCTGTTCCAGTCCCTAACGTAATACCGATTGCATGCGAACTTCCTCTTCCGGCGCCAGCAAACATTTCTCCGTGTAAAAAACAGGCTGCATCATTGTTCATCCGTATTTGTGCAGGCGATACTCCGAGCACATCAGCCATCAGTTCCTTCACGTAGAGTCCATAAAGATTTTCGTACTTGCCGAGCCCTGTTATGTACGAAATCCCTTTTTCATAATCGAAAGGGCCGGGCATTGCGATGCCGATCTTTATATCGTTTCGGTTTGATGGCATAATCGAGCGGATCACGTCGCACCATGCGTTGATGATCCGCGCAGCTTCATCAGCCGAGTTTACGTACTGTCGCATGCGCGTGTTTCGCATAACGGTTCTAATATCGAGATCAACAGCAGAAGCGGTTATATGCGAACCGCCAATGTCTACGCCGATAGCAATGTTATTCATAGCCCTTAGTTAAGAGAAATGATCCTGAATCGTTTTTGTCCACCCGATGTAGTGACTTCTAAGACAAAATATCCACTGATATCGCCAAGTTCAACCCTTGTCGCGAATTCTTCATGTGAAAATTTTGCGTCCATAGCTTTTCCATCATACGAAATGATTCTCACGCTCGTGATCTCCCGAAAGGGAATTGGAATGTGCACAAACTGCTTTACGGCAGGGTTCGGATAGGCCACTAATCTATCTTCGAAAGAATCATTGATACCGGTGACATCATCTGTCCAAAGTGTTTTCAAGTTGGCGATCTGCCACGGTTGAACAGCTTCGTTAAAGATCCTGACTTCGTCAATCACGCCGTTGAGAAAATATTGCGTATCGCCGGTACTTTTCTGCCCGAATGTGATGTCATGATCCGTAGTCAGCATTGAACCTTCATGAGCGTCGTAATTATCGAGCTCGCCATTGATGTAGAGTTCCATCGAGTACCCTGTGTACACAGCAGTCAGGTGATAGAACTCATTGCTCGCAATGGGTTCGCTGCTGTCGAGATCTTTAACGCCTGCGGATGTTTTAACTGTCCATCGTATTTTCAGGTCAGGTGTAATTGAAATTTTCCAGCGTTCTTCCCAGCTTCCGTGAGAGAGGACGAATGCCTCCCTCCCGCTTGCTGAACTGCTGAACCAGCACGACAAGGTGATCTCGTCGACAAAGTTTAAGGACAGCGCGTTTGGTACGCTGATGATGTCATCGGTACTCGTAATCGCATAAGCCGCGTTCGTGTTTCCCCGTTGATCGGCAGCTTCTGACGCGTGTGAGATCTCTGCATCAAATTCGTTGCCTGAATAGTCCTCGACGTTTACATCGAGTGGATAATACGCCAGGGGATCAACCTCTGGTCTCGTATTGTTCTTAATCAAAACGTCCTTACTTACTGGCGCCGATAGACCATAACCATTTGTTACGGTACACCTGATCCTGTATAGCCCTTCGGAAGGTGCGGTCCAGACCACAAGGGAATCATTCTGCTCAAACGTGCCTGCTGGAATTTCCCATTCGTACGACAAGAGTTCGGTACCGGCGGAGGCGACGTCACAAATGATCTCTACCTGGTCATTCTCATAAAAGAAGGCACCATCCATTTGTAAAGCTTCAATGAAAGGCGGCTCGGGCACATCTTCCAGAATCCGAACTTCAATTTCTTCCGACAACGTGACTTCACCACTTGTCACCTCGACGCGCACAACGTATGTTCCTTCGTTCGACGGCGCGGTCCATTGTAGTTGCGCAGTGGTGGCATCACCAATCAGTTCTTCATCTACAAACCACTTATAAGTCACATTTGCGGAGGCATTGTCAACAGTTGTGTAAACGTTGACCAGTTCATTAAATTCATAATCAGTTTTCTCAGCGGCCAATGACTTAATCCGAAATACCGGTGCGAAATCATACCCATAATGATAGTCAACAACAAAATCCTCATACAAAAGCTTCCCTCCTTCATTGGTTAGTGTTGCACCAGCTGGTAATAACGAAAC
>DASPJN010000065.1:0-11708 GCA_035628595.1 Chryseosolibacter sp. | reverse complement strand
TGCTACGATCAAAATTCTTCCGTAGCGGCTTCCGTCTGGAAAGCGAAACGTAACGTTCAAGATAGCTCGATACCACACGTGTTGAATATATTCGAATAGAATCGCTGATGACGTTACGCCGAGTTTCTTTCAGGATTGGATCAACTAAAACACTTCTAATACCATTTCCTTATTCACCATCATCCCGGCCGTTGTTCCCATAGACACGGCATTGGCCACCGTGCGCATCCGTGTTGTGTTATCACCACAGGCGTAGACGCCGGGAATGGTTGTTCTTTGCATATTGTCGGTTTTGATGAAGCCATCCTCGGTCAGTTCACAGCCGAGCAATTCAGGTAGGTTGCAATGTTGCACAAAAGCCGGCCTGGTGTACACAGCTTTCAATGGTGCGGATCTGCCGTTGCTGAAAATAATCTTTTCGACGTATCCATCTTGATGTTCAAGCTTTTCGATTTCATCTTCAATGATACCGATGTTGTGGCTTCTGAGCTTTTGTGTTTGCTCTGCCGTCAATGAGGATTTACCATTCGTGTAAACAGCAAGATCACTTGTCCAGTTGGAAATCAGCGAGGCAAACTCAAATGCGTATTCGCCATTTCCGAGAATCCCGGTGCGTTCGCTCCTGACTTCATAGCCATGGCAGTATGGACAATGGATAACTGATTTTCCCCAGCATGCTTCAAAGCCGGGAATGTCGGGCATGAGGTCGCGGATGCCCGTTGCAAAAATTAATTTGCTTGCGATGAAGTCGGTGTTTGCTCCGGTTGACACATGAAACTCATTCCCTTTTTTTCCCGCGCTAATTGCCAGCCCACTGAAAAATTGCACTGTGCTGTATTGCTCAACCTGGTGCTTCGCGAGCGCCGCTATTTCCGCTGGGACCTTTCCATCCTGTGTAATGAAGTTATGCGAGTGCGGCGTGAAACGGTTGCACGGCATCCCGCTATCGATGATCAACACTTTTTTCAGGGCGCGTCCCAATGCCATGCCTGCTGCAAGGCCGGAATAGCTGCCGCCGATGATGATTACGTCGAACTTTTCCTGAGTCATGTTTTTATGTTGATAAAAATGAATTTGGTTGAAGGGAAATAACAGCGCTGTTAATGAAGCGCTGCCTTTCCTGATAAACGCGCGTCTCGTTCGTGAAACGAGCTTGTCGTCCACAACATCCATATTACTTACCCTTCTCCGGTGACGGCGAAAATAATCGGATGACTGAATCCACGAACGGAACACCGGCGAATACGATCCACGGGACTAACGAAATGGTAAGGAGAAAGGTTCTTTGATACAAAGGAAGGACGGACAACGGTTCACCAAGGAAGTAGAGGAATAACGTTATCGATGGATAGATCACAGCCCAGATCTTCAGCGATGCGATTAATTTCATTTTCGTTTTCATATACGTTTGCTTTTTGTTGTTGATTAGTGAAAGCAAAAGTACAGGCCTTAACGCCGCACATGATAGGACAAAAATGTAGTGGCGTGGGACTTACCGTAAATTCTGACGGAACATCTCCGGCGTAAAGCCAGTATGCTTTTTGAAAAAGCGAATGAAATAGGAGACGTCCTCATAACCGAGATGATAGGCAATCTGGTTCACCTGGTTGGATGTTGCAAGAAGATATCGTTTAGACTCGAGGAGAATATGGTCATCGATGAGTTCGGCTGCGGTCTTGCCCATCAGCGTTTTGGTAATTGAGTTGAGCTGAAACGACGACAGGTTTAATTTGTCGGCATAATATGAGACCTGCTTGTGTGTAGCGATATCACTTTCAACCAGCGCGAAGAAGTCGTGCAAACGTTCCTGCGCATAGTCACTGCGCGTATTGTTACTGATTTCGGTATGTTGCCGGCGCCTTCCCAACTTGATAAAGAAAATAGAAAGCGAGGCTTTGATAACCGCTTCAAAGCCGTCGTGCTGGTTTAGATATTCATCGTGTATCGAGGCGAGGATTGTTTGCAATTTATCTGAAGTAGCGGGCTCCAACTGGCAAAAGTTCTTGTTTGCTGCTTTGCGGAAAATATGATTGTTGTCATTGAAATTGAAAAAGTTCTTTCCGAATTCCATCAGGTAACCTTTACTGCGCGATTTCAATTCAAGACGATGCACCTGCCCCGGGCGCATTAAAAAAACCGAATTGTCGGAGATGGTGTGTGAAACAAAGTCTATTTCGTGGTTTCCGCTTCCTTTCTTTAAAGCCAGCACGAAATAAAAATCATGTCGATGAAGATCCTGTACCATATCCTTGCCGACAAGAATATCTGTAACGGTTCGGATCTTAAAACTTTCGGAAATGTTTGGTTTGGCTTCGGCCGCCTTAATCGATCGTACTGGGATATTCTTCATTGCGATAATCACTCAAGATAGCTTTTTTTTGAAAGTGGCTACGCCTACGCAAATGAGATTGATAAAGCGTCTTTTGTGAGTTCAACTGCAAAATCGCGAGCGAAGAACAATCGCGGATAACACCATCGTTCGCGGCAACGCCTATCCTCGTTCGCCGATCAATTCCCAGAACTTGCAGAATCTCCGGCAAGATTTGACAGACGAAAATCCCGGGGATGCAGACATATTCCCCGGCTTTGCATAATTGAATTGTCCACCCCTGCGTCATCGGCTTCATTTGTTAAAAAAACAAAACAATTATGAAAACACTATCAAGAATCGGAATCCTGACAGTTATGCTTTTTCTTAGTTCAAATGTATTCGCGCAGACGAGCGAGATCAAAACGAATTCAACAAACGATGCAGCCGGAAAACCGGGCACCCATCTCGGGCTACTCATTAACATGGTTAATTCGAATGTGGACTATGGTCAGTCAAGCGACGAGCTGTGGGGCCACAAGTCATCCAGCCGCGGGCTGCAGATAGGTGCAACCTTCCAGGCGGGGATCACATCCAGATTTTCACTCGTCTCTGAATTCTATTATATGAAAAAGGGTGGCCAGGTAAATGCAGCCAATTCACCTACCGGTCAGAAGACGACACTCAGATTTCATACACTGGAAGTTCCGGTGCTGGCTCGTATTCACTTTGGGAAATTCCACGTGAACGCAGGGCCATCTCTTACCTACAACCTCTCAGGTAAATTGAAAAGCGAAGGATCTTCCACCGCCATGTCGTTTAACAAGTCGGAAGAAGGATTCAAACGTTTCGATGCGGGTGTGCAATTCGGCGGAGGCTACAAGTTCAGAATAAAACAGAGACAGGTGGTTCTGGATCTCAGGTACTCACGCGGCCTTACCAACCTTTCACAAAGCCGTGAGCTGTATAGTCAGTACCTAAATCTGAGTTTGCAGATCGTCAATCCGTGGAAGACGAACCCGCTGGCGGCGAAATAAAATCAAACACAAGGCTCCATGATTCACCGTGAATCGAATGTCGTACCCTTATTAAAAACAATCACATGCATACAAACAAAAACATTGCGATCATCATTGGCGTATTATTCCTGATCGCTGCAATCGCATCGATAGCGGGCCTGCTACTGTACGGGCCCGTTTTGAACAATCCCGAATACATTCTCAATGGCTCACAAAACTCACGCATATCGTGGGGAGCTGTCCTGGAGATCATTACAGCGTTTGCCGTCATGGGCACTGCGATTGCGCTTTATCCGGTTCTGAAAAATTACAACGAACGTCTCGCGTTGGCGGCGGTCGGCTTTCGACTTGCAGAAGGTGTCGTCATCATCATCGGGATTTTATGTTTGTTGACAATCGTAACGTTAAACCAGGACGCGGGAAAAGCCCTGGATTCAAATCTCCCGGCTTATCTCATTGCCGGAAAATTATTGGTGACCTTTCACAACTGGACTTTCCTGTACGGTCCGAATGTGCTGTTGGGGCCAAGCACGCTCATGACAGCCTATGTGCTGTACAAAACGAAACTGGTTCCGCGCGCTGTCTCCACGCTGGGTTTGATCGGCGGACCGCTGATCTTCCTGTGTGGCGTTCTGGTAACGCTCGGGCTATTCAATCAGATCTCGATCTGGGGTACTCTCTTAGCGATCCCGGTTTTCGCATACGAAATGAGCCTCGCGATATGGTTGGTGTCTAAGGGGTTCATTCAGCCGAAAGCTGTGTCAATGCCGGTGAACAACCTGTATAAGCTTGCAGGGGGCATCAGCAAGGGGGTCGCATGATCATCAGCAACATTCATCACACTCATTAATCGAATTTAAATGAGAAATATTCCAGTAACGACTACAATGCACTACCCGGATTTAATCCCGGGCGGCGAGAAAGCTAATGCCAGGATTACCGGCATGGCTTTCATTACGGCGACGGTAACGGCAATCATCGGTTTGACACTTTATGATCCCGTTATTCATGAGGCTGACTACCTGTCCGCTGCAGCCCGTCATTCCAATCAGATAGTATTGGGAGCAGTATTCGAGTTGATCCTTGCCTGCGCGAACATCGGAACCGGTATCATGCTTTTTCCGCATCTTCGAAAAGTGAATCAAAGTCTTGGACTTGGTTATGCTTTGTTCAGGTTACTCGAGGTGGTGTTTATTCTCATCGGACTACTCAGCATGTTATCGATCGTTTCCATCAGTCATGATTACATGAATCAAACAGGCAATGCCGTGGTGTTGCAGACCAATGCCAGCATCCTGAAGACTATTCATGGCTGGGCGTTCGTACTCGGTCCGCACTTCATGCTCGGTATCAACACGATGATCTACAGTGCATTGTTTTACCAGTCAGCGCTCATTCCGAAAAGGCTTGCGCTTTTAGGGACTACAGGTGCATTCCTGATCCTGACAGCGTCATTGCTGGAGATGTTCTCTGTCATCTCAACATTCTCCATCGCGCTCATCTTAATGGCATTGCCTATCGCGGTTTACGAAATGATCCTGGCCGGGTGGCTGATTAGAAAAGGATTCAACTACGAAAAACTGAACGGCTCGCAACAAATCAGCCATTGCTAACGACAAACTAATAAACTGATCATGGGCAAGCTTAATACACGAATTTTGTATAACAGGGAGGGAAAGCTAAAAAGCATATGGTGGGTTGTCATTTTCTTCCTGATTCTTTTCTGTTTTCTTTTTCCGTTGATCCTGTTGTCGCAGCATTTTCATTTTGAGATTACACTGTGGCACCAGGTACTAATTATTCTGGCGGTATCTGTTATTTGCCAGGCATTGGGTGGTCGTGCCCAAGCCGAACTGGCTGGCAGGATCGATAAGAAATGGCTCGCGCAGTTGAGCGCGGGAATGGTAATCGGCGCACTGCTCATGATTTTCCCTGCGCTTCTTTTACTTGCCGTCGGCGCGGTGCGCTGGGAGCTCACAAACCTTTCTTTTGCCGCGGCTGCGTCCGGCATCCTGGTTATTGCCAGCGCTGTGCTCGCGGAGGAGTTATTGTTTCGCGGTTTTATCTTCCAACGACTGATCCATGCGTTTGGGACCTGGCCTGCACAGCTGATCATCGGGTTTATGTTCGTGCTAACGCATCTTAACAATCCGGGCATGGCCGGAACCACGAAGATGCTTTCATCGGTCAATATTTTTATTGCGTCAGTTCTTTTCGGCGTTTCGTATATCGCGACAAAGAGACTGGCAATGCCGATCGGTATCCACCTGATGGCCAACTTCGTTCAGGGTACGGTTCTCGGATTTGGCGTGAGTGGCAACGAGGAGTCCGGGTTCTTAAAACCAGTATTTGTTCATGAGGCGGAGTGGTTTACAGGGGGTGACTTCGGATTGGAAGCCAGCGCGCCCGGCCTGTTTTTCGTGGTGGTGACATGTATATGTTTCTATTATTACCTGGAGCGCAACACGACGTCTCTCAGAAAGAAGGCTTTTCGTCAGGCGAACGCGAAATGAGATTCAAACGCGATTTGACATTTACATTATAACTATCTTTAACTATAGCTGCAGTGTTGCCCTCACTGCACTGCCCCCACAAACATGAAAAAGTCACTCGTCATTTCCCTCCATGTCGGATTCTGGTTTTGCTATTTCGTGCTCATACTGATCATGCTGGGCGTGTACTACCGCACCATCCTCAATGTCGCCAATCCCCAGTACCGGGTGCTCAATGCTTTCAATACTATTTTTCTATTCGCATTCATTCCTTCACTGATTTCGTACTGGATATATTATTTCTTTTTGTTCCCGTACCTTCAAAAGGGTAAGATCTTTTTGTCCATTATTTACGGCATTCTCATCTCGCTCGCCGCAGCCATCTTTGGGTATATCATCCTGCGGTATTTTATTGAAACCGGCCGCGTTGTCGACATGGATGAAGGCGGTAAGAACGGCCGATCCACTGCAGTCAGGGTGATCATGGTTATGACTTTCATCGGCGCCATTTGTGGAGGTGTGGCGATGGTGATCAAAGGATTTATCACCTGGTATAACGAGATCAAGCTGAAGGAAATGCTCACCGAAAAAAATCACGCGATGGAGATGGCCCTGATCAAGGCGCAGCTCGACCCTCACCTTTTGTTTAATACGATCAACAACATCGACACGCTGATCCTGCGGGATCCTGTGTCTGCCTCTGACTACCTGAACAAACTCTCCGACATTATGCGATTTGTCCTGTATGAAACAAAGGGTGAAAAGATTCCGCTCGCTCATGAGATCTCTTATATACAGAAGTATATCGCGTTGCAAAAAATAAGGACCGCAAACGAGGAGTATGTAAACTTCCAGGTTAGCGGAACAATCGGTAGCAAGCAGATTGCGCCAATGGTATTTATTCCTTTTATCGAAAACGCTTTCAAGCACACGAATAACAAGAAGGTTGAAAATGCAATCTTCGTTAACATTGTCGTGAACGATCAAACAATCCAGCTCATCTGTGAGAACAGGTATGATTCAAAAGTGGTGAGGCAGCCAAACCAGGACGGCGGGCTGGGCAATGAACTCGTTCAGAAGAGGCTGGATCTTATCTATAAAGGCCGGCACACATTGCAAGTGAATAAAACCGACGAATTATATAGCGTTAACCTCACGATCCCACATGAATAAGTACAGCTGTGTCATTATCGAAGACGAGCCACTGGCGCTCGAAAAAACGAAAGGCTTTGTATTGAAAGTTCCATTTCTGAACCTTGCGGCGACGTTCGACAACGCGCTCACCGGCCTCGCATACCTGAACAACAACAAAGTAGATGTACTGTTTCTCGACATCAACATGGATGAGCTCACCGGTATTGAATTACTTGAAAGCTCCCGCATCACCAGCCAGGTGATTATCACGACTGCATACCAGGAGTACGCGTTAAAAGGTTACGAGTTGCAGATAACAGATTACCTGCTGAAACCTTTTACATTCAACAGGTTTTTGCAGGCTGTTAACAAGGCGCAGGACAACCTGGCACGAAAGTCCGATGCGTTGCCTGAATTCATTTTTGTCAAAACAGAGAACCGCCTGGAAAAGATCATGATCAGTGAGATCGTGTACATCGAGGGAATGCGCGATTACCGGCGAATCCATACGACGAAGAATAAGGTGATGACCCTGCAGAATTTCAGCGAGTTCGAAACGTTACTACCAACGAGCCTTGTATGCCGCGTGCACAAATCGTACATGGTTGCCCTGAACAAGATTGTGGCCATTGAGCGCAGCAGGATCAAGATCGGCGATCAGCTCATTCCTATTTCCGATACCTATAAGGACAATTTTTTCCAGTTGATCAACAACAGCCAGTAAAAGCCGGTCTTTTTTGACAGACGAAATCGGCAAAGATGCAGACATAATCGGGGCACTTGCATAATACAATTGTCGTCGTGCGAACATTCGACTTCCTTTATCCTATCAAAAGCACAAGATTATGGAACCCACGAAGGAACGTCAACTGGTAGCAATTATGTTCACGGACATCGTAGGCTACAGTGCCCTGATGCAGGAAGATGAAGCAAAGGCCACAAAGCTTAGGGCGCGGCACCGGGCAGCCTTCCGCGGGCTGCATGCGTTGTACGGCGGCGAGATCATACAGTATTATGGTGATGGCACCCTCAGCGTTTTTAAAAGTGCTGTCAACGCGGCGCTGTGTGCTATCGAGATCCAGCGACGTTTGCAACAAGGCGAACCGGTTCCGCTACGCATCGGGCTGCACCTGGGTGACATCGTGTTTGATGCAACGGAGGTTTACGGTGATGCCGTCAACTTTGCATCGCGGATCGAAAGTCTTGGAACAGCATCTTCTATCCTGCTCTCGGCCAAGCTCAACGATGAGCTGAAGAGCCATGCGTCTATATCAACGAAATCACTGGGACATTACGAGCTTAAAAATATTGCGGATGGCGCGGAGGTGTTTGCGATCTGCAACGAAGGCATTGCCGTTCCGCAACCATGCGAAATGAACGGCAAACAAAAGGCGTCGCGACAAACGATCGCTGTTCTTCCATTTGTCAACATGAGCGGCGACACACAAAATGAATATTTCGCTGATGGGATTACCGAAGAGATTATCGGCACGCTTTCAATGATCGATAATCTCCAGGTTACGTCACGCGCGACGTCGTTTGTTTACAAAAACGAAGTCCTGCCGTTGAAAGAAATAGCGAAAGCGCTTAATGTTTCGGCAATACTACAGGGCAGCATCAGGCGATCAAATGACACAGTAAGAATCACAGCGCAGCTGATCAACGCGGACGGAGATTTTCTCTGCTGGTCAGAGAGCTGGAACCGGAAGTTCGAGGATGCGCTTGATATCCAGGAAGAGATCAGCCTGCGTATCGCGGAGAAACTGAAAACGCACGGATTGACAAAACGAATGAGCGTTGCGAAAAGCGATGCGGTGCTGTTAACGTCCGTCATGAATTATGTCACTGCAGTGTTAAATATGTTTTCGCTGAATAAAGTCGTTCGCCCGTGGCAAAGAAGACGGCAGCACATGCTGGGTTTTTCATAAGGCCCGTTGCACACACGACCATCGGAGAACAGGTAGAATAGCGCGACGCATTCATCCGCGAGGGGCGCAATGAATACTGATGACTTAATTAAATAATTAATAAAAATGAGAGCTGTCGTTTATGAACGTTATGGGACACCTGATGTACTGGAACTAAAAACCATTGACAAACCAGTGCCTAAGGAAAATGAGGTGCTGATAAAAATACATGCAACCACAGTGACCGCCGGCGACTGGCGGATGCGCAAAGCTGATCCGTTTCTTGTAAGGCTCTTTAACGGACTCTTGAAACCTAAGAAAGTAAAGATCCTGGGCTTCGAACTCGCGGGCATTGTTGAAGACGCGGGAAAGAACGTTAAGTCTTTTAAAACAGCCGACCATGTTTTCGCATCGTGCGGATTTAAGTTCGGAGCATACGCGGAGTATACTTGTCTTCCCGAGAATCATCTGATAGCATTGAAGCCATCCAACATGACTTTCGAAGAAGCTGCAACTGTTCCCATCGGCGGACTGACAGCATTGCGATTCCTGAAACAAAGTCACATTAAGGAAGGAGACAAAGTGCTCATATATGGGGCGTCCGGAAGCGTTGGTACTTTTGCCGTGCAGATAGCGAAGTCATACAACGCGAAAGTTACGGCAGTATGCAGTACAGTGAACGTATCGCTCATGCAGCAGCTTGGCGCCGATGAGATCATCGACTACACGAAAAGCGATTATACGCAAAGCGAGACTCGCTTCGATATTGTTTTCGATGCTGTAGGGAAAGCTTCTGCATCAGCCTGCAAAAACCTGCTACAGCCGGGAGGCAGATTTGTAACAGTAACGCGCACGCCTAAGGAAAGTCCCGATGACCTGATTGTTTTGAAAAAGCTCATCGAGGCCGGCAGGCTCATCACGGTGATTGACAGAAGATATACGCTTGAACAAATCAGGGAGGCGCATGCGTATGTTGAATCGTTCAGGAAGAAGGGGAATGTGGTTGTAAACATCGTGAGCGAGTAACAAGTAGTTTCATTTGGTCGGAATGAGTGTTTCAAAAAAAGTTAATTAAATTACCTTCGATATAGACGACCATGTCACCGATAGTTAAATTACATGCATTCCTCGTCGCCAATCATCTCGATATAAAGGCCGTCAAGAGTTTTTTAGAGATCAAGCCACTGGCGGAATCTTCATCCGAGCTCTTTTACTCGTTTTCTGAGAATAAGTTCCAGTACTACACTAACTACGGTGTTATGGTATTTACCGGATATACTGAAGACGAGATGCGATATGCCATCAAGGCGATCAGTCAGTATCAGCGCGTTCCGGTGGCTCCATATTTTCGTGACGACTACCAGATACGCGTAGAACCAGGCCAGGACGTTAAATTTGATTTCACCGAAGTAGCTGTTGCAAGGGTCGATGACAAGGTTATTCGGATTGCAATGCTTCATCTTGCGCAATCAGTAGCGCTTGACTACTATAATGGTATCGCGGAAAACCTGCTTGGCGAGGTCAAGCAGTTCACCCATCAGCTCGAATCCACGGGAAAATTAAAGATCAGCCGAAAAAATATGATGAGATTTATCGGCAAAGCGTTGAATACGCAAAATGACATTGCCGAAAACATCTATATTTTTGACGCCCATGATCTGACCTGGGAAGATGAAGAGCTCGACAAATTATACCAGGGCCTGATCAAACATTTCGACCTTCGCGTTCGGTTTAATGAAATAGAATACACCCTTAAGATTATAGAAAGTAACCTGACGGTATTTCGGGAGATCCTGCAGCAGCGAGAGAGCAACGTACTGGAATACATTATCATTATCCTCATCCTGGTAGAAGTGATTGATCTGCTATTGTCAAAGGTTATGCTGATCTTGTGATAGACCAAAAACAATTCAAAGGCATGCCCGCACACAGGAACTAGTGCATATTTTTGCTAGTTTTCATAGACGTGAAAGCTTATCGGCCGTGCGCATTATCTTAATTCCCTTTTACAACAAATTCCTGCCACGTTTCAGGGTGTTTCTGCAGTGATGCTTTTGGATAAAAAATATTCTGATGCCCGGGCATCCCGGTTTTGATTTCCGCACGGACGCGCATACGCTTATATGAAAACCTGCTTTTCTTCAGCAGGTATTCGAAACCGTCATAATAATAGTTTGTTTCCAACTGCATTAGGTTTCGGTCACGGTTCGGGTTCGCAGCAACCAGCTCCTGCGCCTTTATCCGATCGAAGCGAATCTCATTTGCATACCATTCTTTTTGATTTCCAAAATGAAACGCGGGACTGGTATCCGTGAATAATGTGTCTGATAAAATTCTTTCTCCAATCTGACTTGATGAATGCAGATTCAAAATCGTGTTCTCATCGTCCGCCTGAATGTAAAGATCAACATACGATAAGCGCTGAAAGCGTGTACGGATCGCAATGTAGATAAAGTCCGTGTCCTGCTTAATAAGCAGACCGGTTGAATCAGCCCCGTCGATCAAAATTTCATGCGCACCTTTCCACTCGTCTGCTTCAATGATGCCATCAGTCATTACAGTCCGGCAGTTCTCGACTGTCGGCACAACGATCGGTTTTTCAGGCGGCAGTCCGAACGTAGCTATGCTGCCTGATAATAATAATTGGTGAAGCAAAAGGGATATCATTGGAGTGTAAGATTATGTTGTGTGTGTTTTCTTAAATGCACAGGAGCATCGTCGAATTGCATGGCGTCGTTGCACGACCACCACAATGAATTCATTTAACGATCATGGCTAAAATACCTGTTATGATTTTTACGCGCGAATTTTTACTTGCGTGTTAACAAGTTTTTAACCAACGGCAACG